>JBIJAD010000193.1:0-7479 GCA_044345955.1 Lysobacteraceae bacterium | reverse complement strand
AACTTCGGGCCTTCGCCCTCGGCGAAATACAGGCCCAGGCCCATCGCGTCGGGCACGGTGAGGATGTCGGAGAACAGGATCGCGGCGTCCAGCGGGAAGCGGCGCAACGGCTGCAGGGTGACTTCGCAGGCCAGTTCGGGGTTCTTGGCCATCGCCAGAAAACTGCCGGCCCGCTTGCGGGTTTCGCGGTACTCCGGCAGATAGCGGCCGGCCTGGCGCATCAGCCACACGGGGGTGTGGTCCACGGGTTCGCGGCGGAGCGCGCGCAGGAAACGGTCGTTGCGGAGCGGTGCGGTCTGGGTCACGGAAAGTCCTGGAATCGGAGAAAGATCGACGCCGACGCTCATGGCGGCGCGTCGACGCCCTGGGCGAAGACGAGTCGGAAGCCCTTCTTCAGCGTCTGGTCGCGCGCATGTTCGAAGGCGGCGAGGGCGCGGGCCTGGTCGAGATACTGTTCGCGGCGGAGCTGGCTGCGGCCGCCGATCTGGCCGGTCTCGCGGATCAGGGTCCAGCCGCCGAGCAGGTCGGCCTCAAGTTGCAACTGCACGAACCGCGGAGCGTCGCGGCCGTTCGCGTCGGGCTGGGGCGGTTGCTGCAGGAGGATGCGCATGCGGCCATTGTACCGGGGCCGCTCAGCCTTCCAGCAGGGTTTCCAGCACCGCGTCCTCGGGCACGCCGTCGACGATCCGGGCCAGGCCCGGGCCTTCCCAGAGCACGAAGCGCAGGCCGCCGGCGTGGGCCTTCTTGTCCAGGCGCATCCGCGCCAGCAGCAGGTCGGGTTCCAGGCCCGGCGGCAGCGCGGTCGGCAGGCCGAAGCCGTCGAGCAGGGCGCGCAGGCGGTCGGTCTCCGCGGCGGGGGCCATGCCCAGGTGCGCCGACAGCCGCGACGCCAGCACCATGCCCACCGCCACCGCTTCGCCGTGATTGAGCGCGCCCTCTCCGGCGTAACCCTGCAGGGCCTCGATCGCGTGGCCGAAGGTGTGGCCGAAATTCAGCAGCGCGCGTTCGCCGTGTTCCAGCGGGTCGCGTTCGACGATGTCGGCCTTGTGCCGGCAACTGCGCGCGATCGCGTCCTGCAGCGGCCCGGGCGCCCGCGCCAGCAGTTCGGTGGTGTGCGTCCGCAGCCAGTCGAGGAACGGGGCATCGACGATCGCGCCGTACTTCACCACCTCGGCCAGTCCGGCGCGCAGTTCGCGTTCGGGCAGAGAGTCCAGCGCGTCTGTGTCGGCCAGCACCGCGCGCGGCGAGTGGAAGGCGCCGATCAGGTTCTTGCCCTGCGGCAGATCGATCGCGGTCTTGCCGCCGACCGAGGAATCGACCATCGCCAGCAGGGTGGTCGGCAACTGGATGCAGTCGATGCCGCGCATCCAGCAGGCCGCGGCGAAACCGGCGAGGTCGCCGATCACGCCGCCGCCGAGCGCGAGCACGCAGGCGTCGCGGGTGGCGCCCAGATCGGCGAGGGCGTCGATCACCTCGGCGAAGCGGGACAGGGTCTTGGTGGCCTCGCCCGGCGGCAGCAGACAACGGGCCACGCGCAGGTCCGGACGGACGTTGTGCAGCGCGATCTCGACCCGGCGCGCGTACAGCGGGGCGACGTGGGTGTCGCTGACGATCAGCACGTGGCGGCCGCGGATGCGCGCAATCAGCGCGTCGCCGTCCTCGAGCAGGCCGGCGCCGATCGCGATGGTGTAGGGATGGGTGCCGCCGATGTGGACGATGCGCGGTGGGGACACGGTCATGGGGAATCCGGAGCGGGCGCTGGGCGCCAACGGCGGTTCAGGATATCGGCCAGACGAGCGGCCGTGGCTCCGGGTGCCTCGCCGGTTGCCGGGAGATTCAGATCGGCGACCTCGGCATACAGCGGCGCGCGTTCGGCGGCGAGCCGGCGCAGCACCGTCTCGCGATCGTCGCCGGCGATCAGCGGCCGGCTGCGGTCGCCGGCCAGCCGCGCCAGTTGCGCCTCGACATCGATCTGCAGATACACCACGAAGCCGCGGCGACGCATCAGCGCGCGGCTGTCCGCATCCAGCACCGCGCCGCCGCCGGTGGCCAGCACGCAGGCCGGGCCGGCCAGCGCCGCGGCCAGGGCTTCGCGCTCGCGGCGGCGGAAGCCGGCCTCGCCTTCCTGCGCGAAGATCGTCGGAATGTCGGCGCCGGCGCGGGTTTCGATCTCGCGATCGAGATCGACGAAGGCCAGTCCGCGGGCGCGGGCGATGCGCCGGCCGAGGGTGGTCTTGCCGGCGCCCATCGGACCGACCAGGACGAGGTGGGGGGCGGATTCCATGCCGTTCATGTTACATGCCGTGCATGGCGGGCATCGCGCCGCGCACGCGGTCCGAGGTCGACATCATCGATCGACGGCGTCGCCGCACGCAGGCCGCGTTCGCGCGCCAGCGCCGCGATCTGCGAGGCGAGCGTGGACTTGCCCGAGCCCTGCAGCCCGGCGATCGCGTACACCCGCGCGCCGTGGCCGAGGGCGTCGTCGAGCAGGTCGGCGACGACCGCCGGCGCGAAGCCGCGCGGGGCTTGCGCGGCGGAATTGATCCGGATCGGGTGCGGGGCTCGCGCCATCGCGCGACAATAGCCCAACCCCGTCTCCGCGAGCCGTCATGACCCTCTACGCCGAAGCCCTCGCCACCTTCGATGCCCTGTTCGCGCAGGCCCGCGACGCCGGGATTCCCGAGCCGACCGCGATGACCGTCGCCACCGCCGACCGCGACGGCCGGCCCGCGGCGCGGATGGCCCTGCTCAAGGCCCACGACGAACGCGGTTTCGTGTTCTACACCCACCTCGACGGTCGCAAGGGGCGCGAGCTGCAGGCCAACCCGCAGTGCGCGCTGTTGTTCTTCTGGAAGGCGCTGGGCGAGGACGGCGTGCAGGTGCGGATCGAGGGTGAGGTCGAGATCGTGAGCGACGCCGAAGCCGACGCCTATTTCGCCATGCGCCCCCGCGACAGCCAGCTCGGCGCCTGGGCTTCGGAACAGTCCGAAACCCTGCCCGATCACGACATCTTCGAACGCCGCTTCGCCGAAGCCAGGGCGCGTTACGAAGGCGTCGACGTGCCGCGCCCGCCGCGCTGGGGCGGCTTCCGGGTGAAGCCGCGCTGCATCGAGTTCTGGTACGGCGCGCAGTTCCGCCTGCACGAGCGGCATCTCTACGAACGTGGCGCGGACGGGACTTGGACGAAGCGGTTGTTGTATCCGTGAGCGCCGCGTTCGCCCCCGATCAGCCCGTCTCTCGCGTCCGGCGATAACGCTCGCGCTCGCGCAGCGCTTCCTCGAAGCCGGGCGCCTTGCATGCTGCGGGCCGGGTGGACGACACCTCGTGCACGACCTCGACATCGAGGTTGTATAGGTCGGCTCCCAGATGACCGTGGGGTCCGGGCCCGGTCAGGGTGCCGGTCCATTCCACGTAAACGCCTTCGTCGGCGACGTACATGCGAAGTTGCCAGATGAACGAATCTTGCAGCATAGCCGGAAGATCGGTCCACGCGCTGTGCGGCCCCCTGGCGTAGTAGTCCGCGCCGGGCAGGCCTTCGCAGGGGAAGAACGCACTTTGTTCGAACTCTGACAGATACATGCCCGCGAATCGGCCCCGACGCCGCGTCGTGGCCGGTTCCCGGCAGACCCCCGGATCGACTTCGAAGTCCGCCCTGGCGATGCCGTCGCGGATCGCGAAAGGCGCCTCCGCGATCTGCATGCCCTTGAATCTCAATCGCGACGGACAGTGCACGGTGATGCGTTCGCCCGGTGCGGGCAGCGCCCGCCGCGTCTTGAGCATGCCGTCGACATCGGTTACGTCCTGACCCATTTCGCCGATGCCGAACCCCTCCAGCGGGCGGCCCGTCGCGCGATCGCGCACGCTCACCGCCAGACCCAGTGCCGTGCGCTCCTGCTCCCAGCGACGATCCCTCTCGATGGCAGCGGTTTGATCTGCGGAGGTCCATGCATCGGCGCCTGCGTCAGGCCGGACGGCGTCCGTCGTGCGGTCGTCGCATGCCGACGATGCGAGTATCGCCAGTGCGAGTGTCGTTGGCAGCCGTCTGTGCATGGGTAGCCGTCGGGTGCGGATCCGTCCCCAGTCTGCCAGAATTTCACGCATGTCACCGCAACGCATCGTCTGCCTCACCGAAGAGCCGACCGAGGTGCTGTACGCCCTCGGCGAGCAGCATCGCATCGTCGGCATCAGCGGCTTCACCGTGCGCCCGGCGATCGCACGGAAGGAAAAGCCCAAGGTCAGCGCCTTCACCTCGGCGAAGATCGACGAAATCCTGCGGCTCGAACCGGACTTCGTGGTCGGGTTTTCCGACATCCAGGCCGAGATCGCCTCGGCGCTGATCAAGCATGGCGTCGAGGTATGGATCAGCAATCACCGCAGCGTCGCCGGCATCCTCGACTACGTGCGCCGGCTCGGTGCGCTGGTCGGCGCGGCGGAGAAGGCGCATGCGTACGCCGCAGAACTGCAGCGCGGGCTCGACGCCATCGCCACGCAGGCGGCGACCCTGCCGCGGCGGCCGAAGGTCTATTTCGAGGAATGGGACGAGCCGCAGATCACCGGTATCCGGTGGGTGTCGGAGCTGGTCGCGATCGCCGGCGGCGACGATGTCTTTCCCGAGCGCGCGGTCTCGTCGCTGGCGAAGGGCCGCATTCTCGAAGATCCGGACGAAGTGATCCGGCGTGCGCCGGATCTGATCCTCGGCTCGTGGTGCGGCAAGAAGTTCCGCCCGGAGAAGGTCGCCGCGCGCCCGGGCTGGGGCGCGATTCCCGCGGTCCGCGACAGTGCGATGCACGAGATCAAGTCGCCGATCATCCTGCAGCCCGGCCCCGCGGCGCTGACCGACGGCGTGCGCGAGATCGCGCGGATCGTGCGCGGGTGGGCGATGGCTTGAGGCTGGCCGAGGGGCGGCGCGCTCAGCGGGCGAAATCGCGCGAAAACCGCATGTTCGAGGTGCCGCCGCCTTCGCGGACGATCTTCAGATCGAAGGTCAGCGTGTCCGGCGCCGAGACTTCGGTGGTGGCGACGTAATCGACGTAGTCGCCCGCACGGATCGCGCTCAGGGTCAGATCGCGGCGCTGGCCGTGCAGATTGCCGACGCTGGCCTCGATGTCGGCCGGGATCGCGGTGTCCGCGCCTTCCGGACCGCGGCGCACCGAGACCAGCAGCAGCACCGTGTCCTCGTCGCGGGCGATGCCGTACTGCTTCGCCATCGGCTCGGCCAGATTGGCGGTGGGCACGAGGTTGGCGCGGATGGTGACATCGCCGACCCGGCTGACCGCTTCCTGCGGGGTTTCGATCTGGCGGGCGGCCTTGGGGGCGTCGCCGCCGCAGCCGGCGAGGGCGACGGCGGTGAGCACGGCGAGCACTGCGAACGACGGACGGTGGACGTACGACATCGAAAGCCTGCGAGTGGGAGCGATACGGAGAGTACGGAGGCCGGCGATGGATGGATGCCGACGCTCAGTCGTTGGCCGCGGACAACTGCCGGCCGCGCTCGGTCGCGTTGCGGATCGCCTGCGCGACCAGGGCGCGGAAGCTGCCGGCCTCGAAGGTCTCGATCGCCGCCTGGGTGGTGCCGCCGGGCGAGGTCACGCGGCGACGCAGTTCGGCCGGATCCTCGCCGGACTCGGTCAGCATCCGCGCCGCGCCGAGCACGGTCTGGCGGACCAGGGTCGCCGCGGCCTCGGGCGGCAGGCCCTCGGCGACGGCCGCAGCCTCCATCGCCTCGGCGAGCAGGAAGACATAGGCCGGGCCGCTGCCCGAGGCGGCGGTCACGGCGTCCATCTTCGCTTCATCGTCGATCCAGACCGTTTTGCCGGCCGATGAGAGCAGATTGACCGCCTGTTCGCGACCGTTGACGTCGACTTCCGGGCTCGCGAACAGCCCGGTCACCCCCGCGCCCAGCAGCGCCGGGGTGTTGGGCATGGCGCGGACGACGGCCACGCCGCCGCCCAGCCAACGCTGCAGTTGAGCGGCGGTGATGCCGGCGGCGATCGAGACCACGAGCGGCCGTTCGGCCTGCGCCACCGGCGCCAGCGCCTCGCAGACGGCGCGCATCACCTGCGGTTTGACCGCCAGCAGCCACAGCCCCGCGCCGGCGGCGGCCGCGGCGTTGTCCTCGCCGGTGGCGACGCCGAAATGGGCGGCCAAGGACTCGCGCAGAACCGCGACCGGCTCGGAGACCCGGATCGCCGATGCCGGCGTGCCGCGGGCGATCAGCCCGCCGATCAGACTGCGGGCCATGTTGCCGCCGCCGATGAAGGCGATGGAGGGATGCGAGGTCATGCGTGCTCCGGAGATTCGGGCGAAGAAGAGGGACTGGCCGGCCGCGGCCCGAACAGCGCGCTGCCAATCCGCACCATGGTCGCGCCTTCGGCGATGGCGAGGGCGTAGTCCTCGCTCATGCCCATCGACAGGGTGTCGATGCCGGGGTGGCGGGCGGCGAGCGCGGCGAACAGGGCGTACATCCGGCGGAAGGCGTCGCGGCGGCGGTCCATGTCCGGATCGGGCGCGGGGATCGCCATCAGCCCGCGCAGGCGCAGCGCCGGCTGTGCGGCGATGGCGTCGGCGAGGGTGTCGATCTCCTCCGGCCGGCACCCGTGCTTGCTCGCCTCGTCGTCGACGTTCACCTGGATCAGCACGTTGAGCGGGCGCTGGCCGGGGGCGCGGTGTTTCGCCAGCGCCTCGATCAGTTTGGGCCGGTCCACGGTCTGCACCCAGTCGAATGCGGCCGCGGCCTCCTTCGCCTTGTTCGACTGCAGATGTCCGATGAGATGCCATTCGATCCCGAGCCCGGCCAGCGCCGGCTGCTTGGCCAGCGCCTCCTGCACGTAGTTCTCGCCGAAGGCGACCGGCCCGGCCTGCGGGCGGGCGCGCAGGGCCGCGGCCACGCGCGCGACCGCTTCGGCGGGCTGGGTCTTGCTCACCGCCAGCAGACGCGCCGGCGTCCGTCCGGCGGCGGCCGCGGCCATGCCGGCGAGCAGGGTGTCGAGCGCGGGGTGCGGCGGCGGAGCGTCGGTCATGGCCTGGGGCGATGGAAACGGGGCAGATGCGACGGAAGTCGCGGAACGGCGCGGGAAACGCGCAGTGTATGCCGAACACGCCGGTACGTCCCGGTCGCACGGTCCGCCACCGCACCGCGCGCCGGGGTGCAAATCCGCAGTGCGGGGCTATACTCCGGCGCATCCCGGGTCCTTCGACCCGCACCACATCGCAACGCGGGGAGCCTGCATGGACATCGCCGAACTGTTGGCCTTCTCGGTCAAGAACAAAGCGTCCGACCTCCATCTCTCGGCCGGCCTGCCGCCGATGATTCGCGTCGACGGCGACGTTCGCCGGATCAACATCCCGGCGCTGGACCACAAGCAAGTGCATGCGCTGGTCTACGACATCATGTCGGACAAGCAGCGTCGCGACTACGAGGAATTCCTCGAGTGCGACTTCTCCTTCGAAATCCCCGGCCTGGCGCGCTTCCGCGTCAAC
>JBIJAD010000011.1:0-26593 GCA_044345955.1 Lysobacteraceae bacterium | reverse complement strand
CGCCGATCCCGATCGCCGCAAGCAGCAGGCCGAATGCATTGGGGCCGCCCTGCGCCTCGTCTTTCGCGATCAACGGCAGCAGCGCGGGCATCGCGCTGGCGAACACGAAGAACGCGGTGGCGCGACCGAGCACGGCGCGGAATACCGTCGCCTGACGCACGTAGCGCAGGCCGGCGAGCATCGCGCCGCCGACCCGCTCAGGCGGCAGCATCGCCGGTGCGATCTGGCGCTTCCAGCGCAGCAGAACGACGATCAGCGCGAAATACGACAGCGCGTTGAGCCCGAACGCCCAGGCCGCACCGAACTGCGCGAGCACCACGCCGCCGATCGCCGGACCGATCGCTCGGGCCACGTTCATGCCCAGCGAATTGAGCGCCACTGCCGGCGCGAGCAGCGGCCTGGGCACCAGCTCGGGCGTGGTCGCGCTCTGCGCCGGCATCGCCATCGCATTGCCGACGCCGAGCGCGAAGGTCAGCCCGATCAGGATCCAGGGATCGAGCAGATCGCCGACCGCCAGCAGCGCAAGCGCGGTCGCGACCGACATCATCCACACCTGAGTGACGATCAGATAGATCCGCCGATCGACCACATCGGCGAGGGCCCCGGCCACCAGCGCGAGCACGACCACCGGCAGGGTCTGGGCCGCCTGCACCAGGCCGAGCATCGCCGCCGAGCCGGTCATGTCGGCGACCAGCCAGGCGGTGGCGACGCTGTCGATCCAGGTGCCGATGTTGGACGCGAGCACCGCCAGCCACATCGCGCGGAAGGCGGGATGCGCAAGCGGCGCCCAGGGGCCGGGCGCGGTGGAGGGCGAAGTCCCGGGCGCGTTCATGCCGCGACTAGAACGCGAAGCAACTGCAGCCGAGCACGCCGAAGAAACTGCGCTCGTCGTCGACCGGCAACGCCGGGCGCAGCGCCGCATGCGCATGCCCATGCACGTTGCAGGCGGAGCCGTGCGCGCAGGCGCCATCGACGTGCGACCGCGCATGCGCGGCGGCGAAGACGCCGACCGCCTGATGCAGGGTGATGCCCTGATAACCGCCGTAATGGTTCACCGGCGACCAGTCCGGCATCGGCGCCGGCAGTTTCGGCGCCAGCGATGCGAACCCGCCGCCGCCGTGCACGACATTGCCGCCGACCACCGTGAGCACGCTTTCGATCTCGGCGATGCGATCGTCGTCGATGGTCATCCAATCCGCCGACAGCAGCGCAAAATCGGCGTATTGGCCGACCATGAGCCGGCCTTTCCTGCCGACATCGCTCGAAAACCAGGCGCTGCCTTCGGTCCACAGCCGCAGCGCTTCCTCGCGGGTGAGCAGGTTGTCGTCGCCGTACAGCGTCAGACCGCCGACAGTCTTGCCGGTGGTCAGCCACGACAGCGCCACCCACGGGTTGTAGCTGGCGACCCGGGTCGCATCGGTGCCGGCACCGACCGGCACGCCGGCATCGAGCATGCGCCGGATCGGAGGCGTGCGTTTCGCCGCCTCCGCGCCGTAGCGCGCGACGAAGTATTCGCCCTGGTAGGCCATGCGATGCTGGATCGCGATGCCGCCGCCGAGCGCCTTGATCCGGTCGATGTTGCGCGGCGAGATCGTCTCGGCATGATCGACGATCCAGTGCAGGCCGTCGAACGGAACCTCGCGGTCGACCTGCTCGTAGACATCGAGAATGCGGCCGATGCTCTGATCGTAAGTGGCGTGGATGCGGAACGGCCAACGCTGTTCGGCCAGATGGCGCACCACCGCTTTCAGATCGCCCTCCAGATTGGCAGGCAATTCGGGCCGGGGCTCGCGGAAATCCTCGAAATCGGCGGCGCTGAACACCAGCATCTCGCCGGCACCGTTGTGCTTGAACATCGCATCGCCCTGCCCGGGCTTCACCAGCCCCGACCAGCGCTGGAAGTCGGCCAGCTCGCCGCCCTTGTTCTGGGTGAACAGGTTGTAGGCGATGCGGACCGTCAGTTCCCTGTTCGCCGCCAGTTCCTCGATGATCCGGTAGTCGTCGGGGTAGTTCTGGAAGCCGCCGCCGGCGTCGATCACCGAGGTCACCCCGAGCCGGTTCAGTTCGCGCATGAAATGCCGGGTCGAATTGATCTGGTATTCGTAAGGCAGCTTCGGGCCGGCGGCGAGGGTGGCGTAGAGGATCAGCGCATTGGGTTTCGCCAGCAGCAGACCGGTGGGCTCGCCGTTGGCGTCGCGCTGGATTTCACCGCCCGGTGGGTTCGGAGTGTCCTTGCCGTAACCGACCGCGCGCAGCGCGGCGCGATTGAGCAGGGCGCGGTCGTACAGGTGCAGGATGAAGACCGGCGTCTCCGGCGCGATCGCGTTGAGGTCATCGAGGGTCGGCAACCGTTTCTCGACGAACTGGTGTTCAGTGAAACCGCCGACCACGCGCACCCACTGCGGCGCCGGGGTGCGCGCCACCTGGGCCCGCAGCATCGCCATCGCATCGGCCAGCGAACGCACGCCGTCCCAGCGCAGCTCGAGGTTGTAGTTGAGGCCGCCGCGGATCAGATGCGTATGGCTGTCGTGCAGGCCGGGAATCGCGCGCCGGCCTTCGGCGTCGATCACGCGCGTGTTCGGGCCCGCGAGCGCCATCACCTCGGCGTCGTCGCCGACGGCGACGATCAGACCGTCGCGCACCGCCAGCGCGGTGGCGGATGGACGCTTCGGATCGAGCGTGGTGATGCGTGCGTTGCGAAGAATCAGATCGGCCATGGCGGCGGTCTCCTGCGGGGGGGATGCGCCGCCGACCCGCGGCGCGACGGCGACGAGGCCGAGCGCGATCGCTGCGCCCAGCACATCGCGACGACCGGCGTCGACGGGCGTGGTCATCTCAATGGCCTTCCTGCGCGCCGAACATGGTCTTGGCGTACTCGATGCCGAGGCCATAACCGCCGCCATTGGCCTTGGCGATGCCCGTGGTCAGCTCATAGGTGTCGCCGCGGGCCCAATCGCGCTGCAGTTCGAGCAGGTACTGGAGGCTGGTCATCGGCCGCGCGCCGGCCTGGATCATGCGTTCCATCGCGCGCTCATGCGCTTCGTCGCTGATATCGCCGCAGGCGTCGGCGATCACGTAGACCTCGAAGCCCTGGTCGAGCGCCGACAGCGCCGGACCTACGATGCAGACGCTGGTCCAGAGGCCGCCGAAGACGATCTTCTCCTTGCCGATCTTGTTGACGCGATCGGCGATGCGCGCGTCTTCCCAGGTGTTCATCGTGGTGCGGTCGATGATCTCGGCGCCGGGGAACGCCGCCTTGATTTCGCTGAAGATGGGACCGGAGAAGCTCTTCTCGGCGACCGTGGTGAGTAGGGTGGACACACCGAAGCCGGCGGCCGACTTGGCGACCAGCGCCGCGTTGTTGCGCAACTGCACCGGGTCGATGGACTTGGTCGCGAACGCCATCTGCGACTGGTGATCGATCAGGATCAAGGTGTGGTTGTTCGGATCGAGCAGGGTCTTGCCGGGGGTCGGGATGGCGGTGGGCATGAAAGGCTCCGATGGGTTGAGAACGGTCCGCGCAGACTAGGCGGGCGTACCGCCCCGAAAAAGCATTCGTACCGTGGCGCACTGTCACGGCGGGCATGACAATCGAGCTCCCCGACCATCCTGCACGCCCGACCCTCAGCCCTGCAGGAGATGCCTGCAGCCATCGAGCCCCTTGCGACCGGCCGCCGTGCGACGCACCGACGACATCCTGCGGCCGTGACGCGTCTTCGGGGCGGACGGTCAGAACCGCGTCTGCACCCCGACCTGGAGGCTGCGATCCTGCGCGCGGGTTTCATCGCCGAACGATGCGCGGCCATCCAGGGTCAACGACCAGCCGCGGCCGAAGTCCAGATGCAGCCCGGCCGACAGTTCCAGCCGACGCCGCGAGAACCCGTCGATCGTGGTGCGATAGACCTCGCCCGCGGGCAGATCGGCGTAGCGCAGGGACTGCTCGCCGCGGGCGTCGAGGTCGCGGCGGTACTCGGCGCGCAGATGCGGCGCGAACGCGCCCCAGGCGGTCTCGCGGCGGTGCTCGATGCGCAGGCCGAGATCGAGGCTGCTGTCGGCGACGTCGAACGGCGCGTAGATCAGCGGCGGCAAGCGGGAAGACTCGGACGGGGCGACGACATTGGCGCCGCCTGCGAAGGATTCGACGTACCCCGAAAGCCGCAACCGGCTGGTCTGCAGTCGTGCGTAGGGCACCACGCGCCAACCCGCGCGATTGAAATCGGCGCCGGCCGAGAGCGCGGCGAACCATTGATCGCCCTCACGCCACCCGTGCCACGCGGCGCCGTCGGCATCGTCGCCGGCGCGCAGATCGAAACCGAGCCGCTGCTGGCCGACCAGCGCATCGACGAAACCGCGTTCGCCCAGACGCAGGCCGCCGTAGACGGTGAGACCGAGCGCCTCGCTTCGGCTGCGACCGTCGTCGTCGGCCGCGAACGCGCCGCCGTCGCGGGCATAACCGACACCGAAACCGAGCACGCTGCGCGCGCCGGGGCGGAAGTCCGCGCCGACACTCACGCCGTCGGTCTCGAAACCGAGCCGATCCGCGCCGTTGCGGCCATCGTGGTTGGCCGGACGTACGGTGCCCGCGGCCCACAGGCCGAAGGCCGCGTTCGCGCGATGGGGCCTTTGCGACGGCGGTTCGCGCGGTTCGCGCTCGAACCCGCACGCGCGGCCCGGGATCGCACCCACCGTCGGCGTGCAGGGACGCGCCGCGAGCATGCGCAGGCCGTTGTCGAAGCCGCCGAAGGCGTCGCGATCGCGGACACGCTCCAACCGATCGCGCACATTGCCGATCTGCGCATCGGCGAACCGACGCGCGCTGCGCAGTTGCAGATCGAGCGCGCGCTGCACCCGCGCCTCGCGTGCAGGATCGGGCAGCGCGCGCAGCACGAATACGATCGTCGCCGGCGCGGAAACCCCGTGCGCGCTGCGCAGGGTGTAACGCAGCTCGATCCGGCCGGCGGCCTGCGCTGCGGGCACGAAATGCAGAAGCGGGCCGCCGGCGCCGCGTTCGATCGTGACGCTGCCCAAGGACACGGGCGACAGCGACACGACATCGGCATCGGTGAACGGTCCGCCCTGCGCGCCGGCGGTCAGATCCACCGTGGCCGCGCTCCCGGCCCACAGTTCGAGCGTGCGCGAGGCGGCGACCGGGGCACCAGCGATCGGGTCGGACGGCGGCGTACCGGCCGCTGCCGCGGGCTCGACCGCAGACTCGACCACCAGCGTGTACTCCAAGGTTCCGCGCAGGGGACCGAAGGTCGCGCTGGCATCGGTCGCCGCGATCGTCACGACATGATTGCCGGCGCTCTGCGGCACGCCGGCGATCACACCGTTCTCGCCCATCGTCAGACCGGCCGGCAATGCGCCCGCGACCACGGCGTAACGGTACGGCGCCTGCCCGCCTTCGGCCTGCAGCGCGAGGCTGTAATCGCTGCCGACGACGGCCGGTTGCGGACGCGCCGGGCCCAGGCGCAGGCCTGGCAGGCCGACGACCAGGGTGTGCAGCGGATTGGCCACGACCATCGCGCCGGCAGCATCGATCGCACGCACCTGGAAGTGGAAGGTGCCGGCCGTCTGCGGCGTGCCGGCGAGCACACCGTCGTCGCCCAGCGCGATGCCTGCCGGCAGCGCGCCATCGACCACGGCGTAGCGATAAGGCGCCACGCCGCCCTGGGCGGAGAGCGTCGCCTGATACGGCACGCCCGCACTGGCCGGGGCGAGCTGCGCAGTGGGGAACTGCAGACCGGCAGCGTCGACCCGCAGGGTGAAGGTCCAACCCTCCAACAGACCGTTCACGGACGCGAGATCGCGCACCAGCACCGCGAAATCGTAGCGGCCGGCGGTATCGGGCGTGCCCACGAGACGGCCGTCGGCCTGCAGCGTCAGCCCCGACGGCAGCTCGCCGCCCAACAGCTCGAATTCGTAGGGCCCCTCGCCGCCACTGACCGTGAATGTCTGCGAGTAGAAGGTGCCGACCACTGCGCGCGACAGCGTCGAGGGCGCGAGACGCAGCGCCGCCGGTTCGATCTGCAGGATGAATTCGGCGCTGCCGCTGCCGGGAACGCTGACGGTGCTGTCGGTGACGGTCACGGTGATCGGGAAATCGCCGGACTCGAGGGCGATCCCTTCGATCCTGCCGTTCTCGTCCATCTGCAGGCCCGCAGGCAGCGTCCCCGCAGCGAGAGCGAAACGGAACGGATCGTTGGAGCCGCCGATCACCGCGAACCGCGTCTCGAAGGGCTCGCCCTCGGTGCCGGACAGCGGATCGAGCGCTTCCACCCGCAGCACCGGCGGCAGGACCTGCAGGCTGTACTCGCGACTGGCGGTGTAGGGGCCGGTGGGACTGCTGTCGCTGACCGTGACCGTGAATGCGAAGCTGCCGGAGCTCTGCGGAATGCCGACGATGCGACCGGCCTCGGTCACCGACAGGCCCGGCGGAAGCGCGCCGCCGCTCGCCGCGTAACGATAGGGTTGGATGCCGTTGATGGCCGGCCCGATCGCGACATCGTAGTCCTCGCGATAGCGCGCGGGCGCGAGCGTGCTCGCCGGCAGCGCAAGGCGCGGCCCGCCGATGGTCAGGGTGTAGCTGCGCTGCGCCAGCCAATCGCCGGGCGCGGACCCGAGCCGCGCGGCCAGATCGAACGCATACGTCCCGGTCGTGGTCGGTACACCGATCGCATAGGTACGGCCATTGAAAAGCGTCAGCGCGATCCCCGGGGGCAGGGCGCCCGACACGATCTCGAACTGCGCACCGATCTCGCCCTCGACATAGAACAACTGGTCGTAGCGCTCGCCCAGCGCGCCGTCGGGCAGCGTCGGCGGCTGGATCGCGCGCGGGCCGCCGTCGTCGGTGACGATGTAGACGTTGCCGTGGTTGCCGATCTCGGCGCCGACCGGATTGCTCAAGCGCAGACGAAAGCTCTCGGTGCGTTCGTCGTCGAGATCGCCGCGGATCGGCACGGTCACAGTCTTCAGACGCTCTCCCGGCGCGAACACCAGCGCCCCGGAAACCGCGATGTAATCCTCATCCGACATCGCCGTGCCGTCACTGGTCGCGTAATCGACCCGCACTTCGCGATGGGGCGGGACATCGAGCGCGACTTCGATCGTGGCCTCGCGGGTGCCCGCATCGCCCTCCACGATCGCGAGATCGCGCACCTCGATGTACGGCAATCGGTCGTCGTCGAGGATCGCGCCGCTCGCGTGCGTCACCGCCAATGTCGCGTTGATCGGATCGAACAGATAGAGAAAGACCCGCTCCTCGTTTTCGTATTCGGTGTCACCGTACACTTGGATGAGGACGGTCGCGACCGTCTCGCCCGGCGCGAAGAAGGCGCGCCCGACGACCTCCTCATGGCCGCCGTTGCCTCCCAGGGTCTGATACATGAAGGCGACGGTGCGCGCCGACGGCTCGCTCAGGCGGAAGGTGAAGACCATCGGTTTCGCGCCGATGTCGCCTTCCAGCACATCCGAGACCTGCACGTCGATCCCGGGCAGCGTCGTGGACGCATCGGTGATGATTCCGGTCGCGGAAAACGGCGCGGGATCCGCTCCGGATATCGGCTGCACGTCCAGACGCAGGGTTTCGTCGGGCTCGGCCTGCTGGTCCTGCAGCGCCATCACGTAGATGTCCGCATCGCGCTCTCCGGCCGGGATCGTCACCGTCTGCGACGCCAGCGGCCGGTAATCCTGTTGCGCGATGGCGGTACCGTCGACGGTCCGGACATCGAAGCTGGCGCCGCCCGGCCCGGCCGCGCGATCGAGCTGGAGCTTGAACCACAGCAGATCGCCTTCGATCTGCACCGCATCGAGCACCGATCCCTTCGGCTGCGCGAAGGCGACGGCAGGCAGCCACGCACCCGCGAAGGCAAGCGCGAGCGCGACGGTCCGCAGCCACATGATGCCGAAAGAACTGGCGATGACGCTGCCCATTCGCTTGTCCGGGCCCCCTGCTTCGGTTCGTCCGACGTCCATTCGCTTATGTCCGCACCGCGATCCGACCGCTCCGGGCCGATCGTCGGGCTGGTGCCGCCGGATCGCGGCCACGATAACACCACCCGCTCGGCCGCGTCACAGAAAAAAAGCGCCGCTGCAGGGCAGCGGCGCGGAAGGGGAATCCGTGGTGGCGGATCAGAACTTCTTGTCGATGTTGAACTGCAGGCCGTGATCGCGGTCGTCGCTGCCGATGAGGCCGCGATAGTCGAACTTCATCGACCAGCCGCTGCTGAAGTCGAAGCGGATGCCCGCGCCGAGGATGAGGCGGGTGCGGTCGAACTCGCTCAGGCTGGTGCTGTAGAACGGACCGGACGGCAGATCCGCGTAACGCATGACCTGCGCGCCGTCGGCGCGGAAGTCGTGCTGGTATTCGACGCGGAACTGCGGTACCAGCATGCCCCACGAGGTTTCGCGACGGTAATCGATCCGCAGGCCGGCGCTGCCGGTGTTGGTGTCGACCGCCATCTTGTCGTAGGCCAGCGAGAAGATCGCGTCGCCGGTCTCGGTGTAGGCATCGAGATCGCCGCGGGCCACGTCGCCGCGCAGGTAGGGCGTGAACTGCCACGCGCCGCTGCGGAAATCGGCACCGACCGAGACCGAACCGAACCACTGCGTACCGTCACGGCTGCCGCGGACGAAATTGCCGTTGGAGGTGACGAAGCGGCGCAGGTCGTAGTTCAGGGTCTGGTAGCCGAACAGGGCGTCGAGGAAGAACAGCTCGCCCGGGCTGTAGCTGGTGTACAGCGCCAGGGTCAGCGCGCTGCCTTCGCTGCGGCTGCCGTTCTGGCCGATGTCGCTCTCGTCCTGGCCGTAGCCGACGCCGCCGCCGATCACCAGACCGTCGTTGACGCGGTAGTCCAGACCGAAGCTGACGCCGTCGGTCTCGAAGTCGACGTCGGCGCTGCCGTTGCGGCCGTCGTGGTTGCCCGAACGGATCGTGCCCGAGGCCCAGATGCCGAACGGACCGCCCTCGCCCTCACCGCGCGCGCTGTTGCCCGTGCCGTCGAGGCCGCCGGTGCCGAAGCCCGCAGCGGTCGGGTTGCAGCGGTCGGTCGGAATCGTGCCGACGACCTGCGGACAATCCTGGCGATAGGCGAAGGCGATGCCGTTGTCGAACCCGCCGCCCTGGTCGGCGCCGTGCAGGCGTTCCATGCGCTGCTGGAAGTTGTTGACCTGGGTGGTGGCGAAGCGACGGGTGGCGTCGGCCTGCGCTTCGAGCAGACCGCGGACTTCCGGATCGCGCGAAGGATCCGGACGCTGCACGACATTGATCGTGTAGGCGCGGGTGCCCTGGAAGCCCAGCGCGTCGGTGGCGCGGACGGTGAAGTTGAAGGCGCCCGAGACGGTCGGCGAACCGCTGAGGGTGCCGCCGGTGCTGAGCGTGACACCCGCCGGCAGCGCACCCGCGCTGATCGCGAAGGTGTACGGCGCGGTGCCGCCGATCGCGGTGAGTACGTGGTTGTACGGCACCGAGAACACGCCGTTGGGCAGGACCGGCGGATTGATCGTGATCGTCGGCGCCGAGAGCGTCAGCGTGTAGGCGTTGGTCACCGTCGCGGCGGTACCGGTGGTGCTGTCGGTCGCACGCACGCTGAAGCTGAAGGTGCCGGCCACGGTCGGTGTGCCGCTCAGCGCACCGGTGGTCGCGTTCAGGGTCAGACCCGCCGGCAGCGCGCCCGCGCTGATGGCGTAGGCGTACGGCGCGATGCCGTTGCTGGCGGTGAAGGTCTGGCTGTAGGCCGTGCCCGCGGTGCCGGCCGGCAGCGCACCCGCCGCCGGGGTCAGGGTCAGCGTCGGCGCCGCGATCGTCAGCGTGTAGTTGTTGGTGACGGTCGCGGCGGTGCCGCCGGTGCTGTCGGTGACGGTCACGCTGATGTTGAACGTGCCCGACTGGGTCGGCGTGCCGCTGAAGGTGCGGGTGCCGGCGTTGAACGTGAGCCCGGTCGGCAGCGCGCCGGTCTGGGTCACGGTGTACGGCGCGATGCCGCCCGCGATGGTCAGCGTCTGGCTGTAGGCCGTGCCGGCGGTGCCGCCCGGCAGGGTCGCCGGGGTCAGCGTGATCGTCGGCACCGCCACGACGACGGTGTAGGCGCGGTTGCCGGTCTGGCCGAAGTTGTCGGTCGCGGTCACGGTGAAATTGAACGTGCCCGAGGTCGTGCTCGTGCCGCTGAGCACGCCGCCGCTGGTCAGGCTCAGACCGTTCGGCAGACTGCCCGCGGTCACCGCGAAGGTGTACGGCGACGCGCCGCCGGTCGCGGAGATCGTCTGGTTGTACGTCAGGCCTGCCGTGGTGTTGGGCAGGGTCGCCGGGTTCACCACGATGGTCGGGGCCGGCACGTCGATCGTGTAGTTCTGGGTGATCGAATACGGTGCACCGGGGCCGGTGATGAAGTTCTCCGTCGCAGTCACCGAGATCGGATAACTGCCCGGCACCGTCGGCGTGCCCGAGAGCGTGCCGGCGAAGAACGTCAGACCGGTCGGCAAAGTGCCCGTCACGCTGTAGGTCATCGGCGCGATGTTGCCGCCGCCGACGAAGACCTGACTGTAGGGCAGGCCGTAAGCCGCGGTCAGCGTCCCGGGCGCCGGTGTCAGGGTCAGAACCGGTGGTGCGATCGTGATGGTGTAACTGCGCGTTCCGGTCTGACCGTTGGCATCGGTGCCGGTCACGGTGATCGGGAAGGTTCCGACCTGGCTGGGCGTACCGGAAATCACGCCGCCGGTGGTGACGGTCAGACCCGACGGCAGCAGGCCGCTGGTGATCTGGACCTGATGGGGCGCGGCGCCGCCGCTGGCGCTCAGGGTGGTCGTCGGATAGACCTGTCCCGCGGTGCCGTTGGGAAGCGTCGCCGGATTCACCACGATCGTCGGGGCCGGCACGTCGATCGTGTAGTTCTGCGCGATCGAGAACGGCGCGCCCACGCCGGTCAGCACGGTATCGGTGGCCGTGATCGTGATCGGGTAGCTGCCCGGCACCGTCGGCGTGCCGCTGATGGTGTTGCCGCTGAAGCTCATGCCCGCCGGCAGCGTGCCGGTGAGGACGTAGCTGAAGGTGTTCGAACCACCGCTCGCGGTGAACGTCTGCGAGAACGGCGTCGCGTACGGCGCATTCAGCGTGCCCGGGGCCGGCGTCATCGTCAGCGTCGGCGCGGCGATGGTCAGCGTGTAGGCACGGCTGCCGGTCTGGCCGAAGTTGTCGGTCGCGGTGATGGTGAAGTTGTAGGTGCCGACCTGGTTCGAGGTACCCGACAGCGCACCGCCAGCCGCAAGCGTGATGCCCGGCGGCAGGCTGCCCGCGGTCACCGCGAAGCCGTACGGCGCGGCGGCGCCGGTGGCCGTGATCGTCTGGCTGTACGCGACCGCGGCGGTCGGGTTCGGCAGCGAGGCCGGGTTCACCGTGATCGTCGGGGTCGGCACGCTGATCGTGTAGTTCTGCGCGATCGTGAACGGCGCACCGGTGCCGGTGGTGCCGTCATCGGTGGCGGTCACCGTGATCGGATAGTTGCCCGGAACCGTCGGCGAGCCGCTGATGGTGCCGCTGCCCGCGTTGAAGCTCAGGCCGGCCGGCAGCGCACCGCTCAGCACGTAGCTGTACGGTCCGGTGCCGCCGCTGGCGGTGAAGGTCTGCGAGAACGCGGTGGCGTAGGGCGCGTTGAGGGTGCCCGGGGCCGGCGTCATCGTCAGGGTCGGACCGGCGACGGTCAGAGTGAACGCCTGACCGACCGCGTACGGGCCGTTGCCGGTGCTGCTGTCGGTCGCGGAGACGTTGAGATTGAACGTGCCCGCCTGGGTCGGCGTGCCCGAGATGGTCACCGTGTTGGCGGTGGTGCCGGTGATCGACAGACCGGCCGGCAGGTTCGTGACCTGGTAACCGGACCACGGCTGCGCGCCGCCGTTGAAGGTGAAGGTCTGGGTGTAGGGCGCCGCCACGGTGGCCGCGAAGCCGCCGCTCGGGGTGATCGTGATCACCGGATCCTGCACGGTGATGGTCACGGTCGCCGGCGCCGAGGTGCCGCCGCTGTTGGTCGCGCTGTAGGTGAAGCTGTCCGGCCCGGCGTAGCCCGTATTCGGCTGATAGGTGATCGTCGTACCGCTGACGATCGCGGTGCCGTTGGTCGGCGGGGTCACGATCGCGACCGAGATCGGCGTGCCGCCGGTGATGTTCAGCGGGACGTTGGTGGCCGGCGCGTTGTAGGCCACGGTCAGCGACACGGCATTGGCGACCGGCGGGATGTCGATCACCGTCACTGCGTAGTTTTCGGTGATGTCGTACGGACCGGTGCCGGTACTGCTGTCGGTGGCGGTGACGCTGAAGTTGAAGGTGCCGACCGCACTCGGCGTACCGGTGATCTGGCCGGTCGAGGTATTCAGCGTGAGGCCGCCCGGCAGCGCGCCCGCGGTCACGGCATAGGTGTACGGCGCGGTACCGCCGCTGGCCGGGCCGGTATTGCCGCTGTAGGCCACGCCGATGGTGCCGTCGGGCAGCGTATCCGGCGGCAGCACGACTTCGCCGTCGAGCACCGAAAGGGTGTAGGCCTGGCTGCCCGAGAACGGACCCGGGAACGCGCTGCTGTCGGTGGCGGTGATGGTGAAATTGAAGCTGCCGCCCGCGGTCGGCGTGCCGCTGAGCGCGCCGCCGCTGGACAGGGTCACGCCCGCCGGCAGCGCGCCGGCCGTCACGGCGAAGGTGTAAGGACCGCTGCCACCGCTGGCGGTGACGGTCTGGCTGTACGACAGACCGACCTGGCCGTTCGGCAGGGACCCCGGGCTGACCGTCACCGGCACGTCGTCGTTGGTGATGGTGCCGACGCCCTGGTTGTCGCTGATCGTCGCGTTGGTCGCGCCGCTGAGGTTGACGAAGAAGGTCTCGTTGGCCTCGGGCACGGTCTCGCCGATCACCGGCACGGTGATGGTCTGGGTGGTGGCGCCGACCGCGAAGATCAGCGTGCCGCTGGTGGAGGTGTAGTCGGCCGGCTGCGTGGCGGTGCCGTCGGCGGTGGCGTAGTTCACGCTCGCCGTCTGGCCGCTCGCGGCGCTCAGGGTCACCGTGAACACCGCATTCGTCGTGCCGCTGTTGCCTTCGACGACGGTGACATCGTTGATCGAGAGACTCGGCAGCGGATCGTCGTTGGTGATCGTGCCCACGCCCTGGCCATCGACCACGACCGCGTTGATCACGCCGGTGACGTTGACGAAGAAGGTCTCGGAGATCTCGTTCAGCGTGTCGCCGTTGACCAGCACCGTGAAGATGTAGGTGCTGCTGCCGGCCGGAATGGTCTGGCCGGTGAGCGACTGGATCACGTAATCGGTGCCGCCCACGGCGCTGCCGTTGGCCGTGGCGATATTGAAGGTGACGCCACCCGGACCGGCCGGCGCGCTCAGGCTCACCGTGAAGGTGAAGTTGGTGATGCCGGCATTGCCCTCATTGACCGTGACGTCGTTGATCACCAGGTTCGGCAGGTCGTCGTTGAGGATCGTGCCGGTGGCGCTGTTCGGCACGCCGACGGTATAGCCGGCGCCGGCGGCGAGAGTCAGGGTGACGGTCTCGTCGGCTTCGATGGTGGTGTCGGCGGTCGGATTGACCGTGATCGTGCCGGTGGTGTTGCCCGCCGGAATGACCAGCGGCGACGCGATGGTGGCGTAGTCGATGCCATTGGCCGCGGTGCCGCCGATGGTGTAGTTCACCGATGTCGCGGCGCCGGGGTTGGCCTGGTTCAGGGTGACCGTGTAGACCAGGTTCGGCGCGCCGTCCTCGGCGACGGCCGCCGGGGAGACGGCGATCGTGGCGGTCGGGACGTCGTCGTTGAGGATGGTGCCGGTGGCGCTGGCCGGTGCGCCGACGGTGTAACCGGTACCTGCGGCGACCGTCATCGTGACGGTTTCATCGGCCTCGACGGTGCCGTCGACGCTCGGATCGATGGTGAAGGTGGCGGTGGTCGCGCCGGCCGGGATGACCACGGTGGCGACGGCGCCGGTGTAGTCGGAGCCGGAAGTCGCGGTCCCGGACGTGGTGATGTTGACCGTCGTCGGCGAGGAAATATTGAGGCTGCGGGTGACCGTGTAGGTAAGGTTGGTCGCACCGTCCTCGCTGACCGAGGCCGGCGAGACCGCGATGGTGACGCTGGGCGGCGGGCTGACGACGAGAGTGAAGTTCTCGACTTCGAAGTAGCTGCCCGGACCGGTGCTGGCGTCAGTGACGCGGATGGTGACCGGGAAGTTGCCGGGCGCGGCGGTGGTGGTGCCGCTGATCACGCAGCCGCTGGAAATGCTGATGCCGGCCGGGAAGGTGCCGGTTTCCAGCAGGCAGCTATGCGGCGGGACGCCGCCGGTGATCGCGAGGGTCTGCGAGAAGGGCACGCTCTGGATCGCGGTTGCGGTCGCAGGAGTGATCGACAGGGTGGGGTTCTGAACCGTACCGGTGTAACCCTTGTCGACGAATTGCGCGGTAGGCGACGTGGAATCGGTCGAGCGGACGCTGAAACTGTAGGCGCCGCGTTGGGTGGGCGTACCGCTGAGCACGCCGGCACTGGTAAGCGTCAGGCCGGCCGGGAGCACGCCGCTCTGGAGCGTATAGGTATAGGGCGCGAGGCCGCCGGAGGAGGTCAGGGTTTGCGAGAACGGTGTTCCGGCCGTCAGGGTCGGCAGGACCGCCGGCGCCACCGTGATCGGCGAGGCGGAGGGATTGATCGTGATCGTCACCCGGACGTCGCCGTTGCCGGTCGCGGTGGCCTCGGTGATCTCGAAGACATCGGTCGAACCGATGCCGGTCGTGCCGTTGTGGCTGTAATCCAGGAACCATTGACCGCCGGTGATCCGGGTCGTGGCCGTGCCGTGATCCTCGAAATCGCCGGCGCCGGAGCTGCCGCCATCCACGTCGCCGATGCCGGCGAATGCGATGTTCGATGCGCAGTCCGTGATGTTGATCGTGACCGTGCCTCCGCTGGTGACCGTACCGGTCTGGGGCGGGCACTCCGCGGACGTGTGCTGGGCGCTTGCCAGGGTGGGCCAGAGCGACCCGAGCGTCAGCAGCCAGAGGAAGAAGCCGAAGCCGGCGAAACGGCCGAGACGGCGGCCAGACTGCGTCGAAAGCGTTTGCATGTCCCTGTTCCCCTGGTGAGGACCCCGTCACGACGGAGGCCCAATTGTGATCCACACGCTGTGTCCGTCGAACGTCGTTTCCGGCCCCCGGAGGCCAGCTCATCCTGCCGACACGGCTGAACCGTATTGGAACAGGATTGCATCGGCCGCGAAAGTGGCAGCGGTGGCCGGCCGTCGGGGTCGGTCGGGTCGCGGTCGAGACGCATACGCCGGCGTGCGGTCGATCCGGCCCTTGTCCGGGCGCAGGTTCAGGTTCAGAGTAGGCCGGCGCGGCGCACGAGGCGTCGCGCCAACCATCCAAGGGGAGGATCACGATGAGCGAATTCTTCATCGGCCAGATCATGATGGCCGGCTTCGGTTTTGCGCCCAAATTCTGGGCGCAATGCAACGGCCAACTGCTGCCGATCAATCAGAATCAGGCCCTGTTCTCGCTGCTGGGGACGCAGTTCGGGGGCAACGGCACCACCAACTTCGCGCTGCCCGACCTGCGCAGCCGCACGCCGATCGGCTACGCCTCGTCGGTGGATCCGAGCTGGCAACCGCCGGCGGTCCAGATCGGCCAGTCGGCAGGCATCGAGAATGTCACCCTGCTCAGCACCAATCTGCCGTCGCACAGCCACTCCATGAACGCTTCCACCGCGAACGGCGACAACCGTGCCGCCGGCGGACGCATCTTCGCGACGAGCACGAGCACGGCGACCCCGCCGAACCTCTATTCGGCCAGCACCGGCCCGCTGGTGCCGCTGAACCCGGCGACCGTCGCCCCCTCCGGCGGCAACCAGCCGCATCCGAACCTGCAGCCCTACAGCGTGATCAATTTCTGCATCGCGCTCAGCGGCATCTACCCGTCGCGCAACTGACCGCGGCGGTCCAAGGACATTCGGACGCCCCGCACCGTATCGGCGCGACCGTCCCCATCGATTTCGGAGCAAACATCCATGAGCACTCCCTACATCGGCGAGATCCGCATGTTCGGTTTCGGCACCCGCGGCGCCCCCAACGGCTGGCAGGCCTGCGACGGCAGCCTGTTGCCGATTTCCCAGTACGACGCCCTCTTCGCCCTGATCGGCACCACCTACGGCGGCGACGGCCAGACCACCTTCGCGGTGCCCGACCTGCGCGGCCGCGTGCCGATCCATCAGGGCACCGGTCCCGGCCTCAGCACCTATGTGCTCGGCCAACGGGCCGGCACCGAGACCGTGACCGTGCTGCCGACGCAGATGCCCGCGCATACGCACATCGCGATCGCGACCAGTGCGGCCGCGACGGCGCTGACTCCGGGCAACACGCTGCTCCCCGGCGCCGTCAGCGGCGACAGCTTCTACGTGTCGGACGTCAGCGGAACCACCTCGGTGGCGATGTCGGCGCAATCGACCAGCCTCGCGGGCGGCAGCCAACCACACGAGAACTGCATGCCGACGCTGACGGTGCAGTTCTGCATCGCCACCCAGGGCATCTTCCCGTCGCAGGCCTGACCCGCATGGGCACTCGTTACCCCCTTCCACAGCGCCACGCCGGCGCGGCCGGAGCGCGATCGCACGCGCACACGGCAGACCTCATCGGAGGAACCAACTCATGACACAACCGTTCATCGGCGAAATCCAGTTGTTCGGCTTCAACTTCAACCCGCGCGGCTGGGCGTTCGCGAATGGCGCGACTCTCGCGATCTCGCAGAACACCGCACTGTTCTCGCTGATCGGCGTCATCTACGGCGGCAACGGCCAGACCACCTTCCAGTTGCCCAACTTCGCCGGCCGCGCCGGCTGTCAGCAGGGCCAGGGTCCGGGTCTCACGCCGAGGACGCTGGGGCAGAGCTTCGGCGTCAACACGGTGACGCTCACCAGCAACCAGATCCCGCAGCACAACCACGGCATCAATGCCTTCGTGCCGGCCAACACGAGCACACCCACTGCCAACGGCGGTTTGTCCCAGCCTCTCAGCTCCGCGAACAGACCCTTCGCATCGAGCGCGCCGAACACCACCTTCGCGCCCAACATGATCAGCCCCAGCCAGGGCGGCGGCTTTCCGCACGAGAACCAGCAGCCTTATCTGGGCGTGAACTTCTGCATCGCGCTGCAGGGCATTTATCCGTCGTTCCCGTGACGTGACGGTGGCGATTCCGCCACGGTCGGCGCCGTTCCCGCAGGAACGGCCCGACCGGCCGCAGATCCCCGCGCCCCTCGCCGGGCGCGGTTACAGCCTGCGCGCGCTGCGGACCGGGGATCTGCCGTGGCTCCGCATGCTGTACGCCAGCACCCGGGCCGAAGAGATGGCCGCGGTGCCGTGGTCGGAGATCGCCAAGCGCGGCTTCCTCGACCAGCAGTTCGCGCTGCAGCACCAGCACTACCTCACCCATTTCGCCGACAGCGACTTCCTCGCGATCGAGTACGACGGGCGGCCGGTCGGCCGCTATTACCTGCAGCGGGTCGCGCCGGATCATCTGATCGTCGACATCAGCCTGTTCCCTGAGCAGCGCGGCCAGGGCGTGGGCGCGGCGCTGATCCGCCACAGTCAGGCCGAGGCCGCGGCGCTGGGCCGGGGCATGCGCCTGCACGTGCACGACAGCAATCCCGGCGCGCGCCGGCTGTACGAGCGCCTGGGTTTCACCGCGGTGGGAACCGCCGAGCACGGCTACCGGCCGATGCGCTGGGCGCCGGCTGCGTCACGGCCTGCTGCGCCAAGCGCCCCGACGGAGCCGCTCAGTTGAAGACGGCCTGATACAGGAAGCCGGCCCGCTCCTGCGCGATCGGCACCAGGAAAATCCCGATCTCGCCCATCCGCGGATGACGCAGCGGGTACATCTGCTGCGGGAACAGGATCGGGGCGGTATTGCGGAACAGCAGCGAGAACGGCGCCCGCATCGGGTTGCGGACCTGGCCTTCCGGCAGCGGCCGAGCCTCGACCAGCACGAATTCCACGTCGATGTCGTCGAGCTTGGCGACGAAGGTGTCGTTCACGCACCCGGCGAAGTCTTCCAGCATCAGCAGTTGCATCGGTCCACGACCCCCTGTCCCGCGCGATCCGGCGGCGGCGGCCATCCTCGCCTGCGCGCGCCCGCGGCACAAGCCGCCCGGGTCCTGTCGCCCCGGCGTCGCCATCCGCGACATCGGGCCCCGGGGCCGCACCGGGACGCTGCATCGCATCCGCGGCGCAGACAGTCCGGTGCCCGCCGTGGACAATGGCCGCCCCCGCTCGCACTGGATTCAGGCGGCGGCCGCCATCCTGAACGGGTTTTGCGGCCGCGCCGCCCCCGACCTTCCCCCGCTCCGGTTCCGAAGTCTCCGCCCGATGTCCGCCACCCCCGCCGCTGTCCGCGTTTCCGGACTCCGCCTCGACCGCGGCGCGCGCACGATCCTGCGCGATATCGACCTGAACGTGCCGCAGGGCAGCATCACCGCGATCCTCGGGCCCTCCGGCTGCGGCAAATCGACCCTGTTGTCGGCCCTGACCGGCGAACTGGAACCGGCCGCCGGCAGCGTCGAAGTGCTGGGCCGTCCGGTGCCGCACGACCGCCGCGCCCTGCTCGATCTGCGCAAGGGCATCGGCGTGCTGCTGCAGGGCAACGGCCTGCTCACCGACCTGACCGCGGCCGAGAACGTCGCCCTCCCGCTGCGCACCCACACCGATCTGCCCCCGGCGCTGGTCCGCCATCTGGTCGAGATGAAGCTGCACGCGGTCGGCCTGCGCGCCGCGGCCGACCTCTACCCACGCGAACTCTCCGGCGGCATGGCGCGCCGGGTCGCGCTGGCCCGGGCGCTGGCGCTGGACCCGCCGCTGATGCTCTACGACGAACCGCTGACCGGGCTGGACCCGATCGCCAGCGGGGTGATCATGAGCCTGATCGCGCGGCTCAACGCCAGCCTCGGCCTGACCAGCCTGATCGTCACCCATCACGTCCACGAAACCCTGCCGATCGCCGACCGCACGGTGGTGATCGCCAACGGCGGCATCGTCTTCGACGGCACCCCGGCGGAACTGGAATCCTCCGCCGACCCGCTGGTGCGCCAGTTCCTGCGCGGCGAACCGGACGGCCCGATTCCTTTCGACAGCGCGCCGCGCACGGAGGCCGCGTGATGGCCTTCGCCGAGACCGTCCGCGGCATCGGTCGCGCCGGCCTGTTCTCGCTGGCGGTGTTCCGCGCCAGCCGGCCGACCCGCGATTTCTGGAACGAGCTCACCCGCGAGATCTACAAGATCGGCGCGCGCAGTCTGCCGATCATCGCGGTCGGCGGCGCCTTCGTCGGCCTGTCGATCACCCTTCTGGGCTATCGCGCGCTGCAGACCTACGGCGCGGCCAACCAGATCAGCGCGCTGATCGGCCTGGGCATGTACCGCGAGCTGGCGCCGGTGCTGACCGCGCTGCTGTTCGTCGGCCGCGCCGGCAGCTCGATCGCCGCCGAACTCGGTCTGATGCGCGCCACCGACCAGATCACCGCGCTCGGGCTGATGGGCATCGATCCGGTCGGCAAGGCGGTCGCGCCGCGGTTCTGGGCGGCGGTGATCACGGTACCGCTGCTGACCGCGTTCTTCTGCAGCCTGGCGATCGCCGCGAGCTGGTTCCAGGGCGTGCAGGTGCTGGGCATCGACAACGGCGCGTTCTGGCAGGTGATGAAGGACGCGGTCGATTTCCACGAGGATTTCCTGCCCGCGTTCCTCAAGTCGGCCGTGTTCGGCGGCACCGCGGCGCTGGTCGCCTCGTATGTGGGTTATCACGCCGAACCGACGATCGAGGGCACCTCGGTCGCCACCACCCGCGCGGTGGTCAACGCCTCGCTGCTGGTGCTGATGTTCAACTTCGTCCTTTCCGCTTTCCTGTTCCGCTGACCCGACCCGAGATGAGTCCACTCCCATGAGCGCACGCGGTCCCCGCCTCGAATTCGCCGTCGGCGCCTTCCTGCTGCTGGCCCTGGCCTCGCTGCTGGTGCTGGCGATCGCCTCCACCAACGGCCGCTTCGGCTTCGGCGAGGACACCTACACCCTCAAGGCGCGCTTCAGCAATCTCGGCCAATTGCGGCCGATGGCGCCGGTGAAGATCGGCGGCGTCGCGATCGGCAAGGTCGCCACGATCGAACTCGATCCCAAGCGCCTGGACGCGGTGGTCGTGCTCGAGATTGACGCGCGCTACAAGGATCTGCCGATCGACACCTCCGCCGGCATCCTCACCGGCGGCCTGCTCGGCGAGAGTTACGTCGGGCTGCAGCCCGGCGGCGACCCGCAGACGCTGGCGCCGGGCGAGGAGATCGCTTTCACCACGCCGGCGGTGGATCTGATCCAGCTCGCCGGCAAGTACATCTTCGGCGGCACCGGAACCTCCCCCGACGCCGCAGAGTCCAACCCGCCTTCCAACCCGCCTTCCGACTCCCCCGCCACCGGACAGACGCCGACGCCATGACCCGCCAATCCACGCCCCGTCGCTTGCCGATCGCACTGCTGCTCGGCAGCGCCCTGCTCGCGGCGCTGCCCGCGCTCGCCCAGCAGCCCGCCCCCGCGCGCAACGCACCGGCCTCGGCGGCGATGCAGGGCTCGCCCAGCCAGCTCGTGCTCAACAACAGCCAGCGCGTGCTGACCACCCTCGAGAAACGCCGCGCCGAGTTCACCCGCAACCGCGCCGCGCTGCGCGATTTCGTCAGCACCGAATTCAACGCCATGTTCGACCGCGACTACGCGGCGCGGCTGGTGCTCGGGCGCCACGCCCGCGGCGCCTCGAACGAAGACGTCAAGCTGTTCGCCGACGCGCTTGCCGACAATCTGATGCAGCGCTACGGGTCTTCGCTGCTGGACTTCAACACCCAATTGCGGGTGCGGGTGAAGTCCGAGAGCCCGCTCACCCGCGGCCTCGGCGTGAAGGTCTCCAGCGAATTCCTGCGCCAGGGCGGCGAGCCGATCCCGGTCGACTACCTGATGCGCCGCAGCGGCAACCAGTGGAAGGTCTTCGACGTGATGGTCGAGGGCGTGTCCTACGTGCAGACCTTCCGCAACCAGTTCGACGCCGAACTGCAGCGCAAGACCATCCGCCAGGTCGCGACCGAATTGCGCAACGGTCAGTTGCGCGCGGACGCCGGGCAGTGAACGCCGCCGGGATCCAGCGCGACGGCGAGACCCTGCGCTTCCGCGGCGCCCTGCTGCGCGCCAATACGGCCGCGGCCTGGGCACGCTTCAGCGAGGAGATCGGCGATGGGCAGAGCGGCGGCGCTGCCGGCAACGCCCGCCGCTTCGATCTGGGCGCGGTCGAATCGATCGACAGTGCCGGGCTGGCCCTGCTGTCGCTGCTGGCCACGCGCTGCGGCGGTGTCGAGGTGTCCGGCGACCCGCCCGGATTCGCCGAGCTGCGCCGCGCCTACCGTCTCGGCACCGATCTGACCTTCGTCCGCGACTGAACGCCGGTCGCGGGCCTTCCCCCACTCGCCACGGCCGATAGACTGCCGCCATGACCCTCCTCCCCTCGCTGCCCTTCTCCCGGTTCCGCCTGCGGCTGCTGCTGCCCGTCGCGCTGCTGTTCGCGAGCGGCTGCGCGCATCAGGCGGCGCTGCAGTCGCCGCCGCCCGCGGCCGAAGTCGTCGTCGCGCAGACCGCTCCGCAGACCGAGGCCGAGCGCGCCGTCGAAGCCGACGCCGTCGCGGACGCCGGCGCCATCACCGCCGCCGAGGCCGTCGAACAGGCCGCCGCCACCGTGGACGCGCCCACCGACGCCGCGTCCGCCGATGCGGTGGGCGATACCGCCGGCATCGAGCCGGCCGAGCTGGATTTCGCGACGCTCTACGGCACCGAACCGCCCGAACCCTACGACCCGATCGCGGATGCGACCCTGCCGCCGCCGGCGGTGATGCCGCAGAGCTACGACCCATGGGAGACGTTCAATCGCCGCATGCACCGCTTCAACAACGCGGTCGACCGGCGCGTGGCGCAGCCGCTGGCCCGGGTCTACACCCGCACGGTGCCGCGGCCGGTACGGCTGGGCGTGGGCAATTTCTTCAACAACCTCGGCCAGCCGGTGAGCGCACTCAACGCGCTGCTGCAGGGCAAGCCCAAACAGGCCGGGCAGTCGGTCGGGCGCTTCCTGCTCAACAGCACGGTCGGCGTCGGCGGGCTGTTCGATCCGGCGACCAAGGCCAAACTCCCCAACCGCAGCGAGGATTTCGGGCAGACACTCGCGATCTGGGGCTGGAAGACATCGCGCTACGTCGAGCTGCCGCTGTTCGGTCCGCGCACCCTGCGCGACGTGTTCGGCATGGTCGGCGATTCGCCGCTGTCGCCGCTGCGCCAGATCGAGGAAGACCGCGTGCGCGTGTTCCTGCAGGGGCTGCAACTGGTGGACCTGCGCGCGCAACTGCTGTCCACCGACAGTTTCCGCGAGGGTGCCGCCGACGACTACGCGCTGGTGCGCGATGCCTGGATGCAGCGCCGCAATTACCAGATCTCCGGCGACCGCAAGGGCGCGGAGGATCAGACCTTGCCGGATTATCTGCAGGACGAAGAAGGCGACCCGACCATTCCGGTCGACGCGATGCCGATGCCGGACGCGCCCTGACGCGCCGGTGCTGCGGCGGCAACGATCGGCCGCGGCTCACACCTCCGGCGCGTCGTCGCCGGTGTCGTCGCCGGTTTCGCCCAGCAGTTGCTGCGCCTCAGCGCCGGGCAGGGCCTCGACCTCGCGCAGCTTGCGGGTGAGCACCCGGGTCCGCTTCTGGGTGTCGTCGATCTTGTTGCTGGCCTCGTCCAGTTTCTTCTTCACGCCGTCCAGCGCTGCACCGAACTTGCCGAACTCGGTCTTGACCGCGCCGAGCGTGCGCCAGACCTCGCTGGAGCGTTCCTGGATCGCGAGGGTGCGGAAGCCCATCTGGAAACTGGTCATGAGCGCCAGGAGGGTCGTCGGCCCGGCCACCGCGATGCGCTGCTCGCGCTGCAGGGCCTCGACCAGCCCCGGCCGGCGCAGCACTTCCGCGTACAGCCCCTCGGTCGGCAGGAACAGGATCGCGAACTCGGTGGTGTGCGGCGGGGAGACGTATTTCTCGCGGATGTCCTTCGCCTGCTTGCGCACCTGCCGCTCCAGCGCGTCTCCGGCCGCGCGCGCGGCGTCCACGTCGCCGCGTTCCTGCGCATCGAGCAGGCGCTCGTAGTCCTCGCGCGGGAACTTGGCGTCGATCGGCAGCCAGATCGGGCCTTCGCCGTGGTTGCCGGGGAATTTCACCGCGAACTCGACCGGGTTGTTCGAGCCCGGCACGGTCTTGACGTTGGCCGCGTACTGGTCCGGCGCGAACACCTGTTCCAGCAGCGCCGCCAACTGCACTTCGCCGAACACGCCGCGGCTCTTGACGTTGGTCAGCACCCGCTGCAGACCACCGACGTCGGCCGCCAGCTTGTTCATGTCGCCCAGGCCCTGATGCACCTGCGCCAGCATCTGTGCGACGTTGCCGAAACTCTCGGTCAACCGCGTCTCCAGGGTGGACTGCAGTTTCTCGTCCACGGTCGCGCGCATCTGTTCGAGCTTGGCCTCGTTGCCGCGCTGCAGCTCGCCGAGTTTCTGTTCCAGGGTGGCGCGCAGCTCGCCCAGGCGCTGCTCGTTGCGATCGCCCAGTTCGCGCAGACGCGCGCCCAGGCCCTCGGCGAATTGCTGCTGGCCCGCGCCCAGTTCCAGACGCGCGGTGCGCGCATCCTCGATGAGCGCCGCGCGCAGCTCGTCCAGGCGGGCGTCGGTGCGCGCGGTCAGATCGCCCAGATTGCGGCCGAAGGCCTCGATCCGCTGCCCCTGCGCCATGGCCAGACTGTCGAGCTGCTGACGCAACTCGGCGCGACCGGCGCGCTGCTCCTCGCGCAGGGCCTCCTCGATGCGCGCGCGCAACGTCTCCAGCGCGGCCTCGGGCCGGCGCAACAGCAGGACCAGCAACAGGATCAGGACGATCGCGGTCGCGATCAGCAGCAGGAGCAACAGAAGATCGGTCTCGGGCATGGCGTCAGTGTAGCCCGCGCCGGGCTGTGCTAGCGTGGCCGCTTCGCCGTGGTCGCGGGCCGGGCGCAAGAGTCGCGGAGTCGCAATGCAGGCCAGTCTGCTCACCACCGTGTTCCTGCCGCTGGCGCTGGGCATCATCATGTTCGGGCTCGGCCTGCATCTGCGCGTGGCCGATTTCATGCGCGTGGTGCAGATGCCCAGGCCGGTGTTCGTCGGCCTCGCCGCGCAGATGCTGGTGCTGCCGCCGATCGCGTTCGGCCTGTGCCTGCTGTTCGACCTGCCGCCGGCGCTGGCGGTCGGGCTGATGTTGTTGGCCGCCTCGCCCGGCGGCGCCACCGCCAACGTCTTCAGCCATCTCGCCCGCGGCGACGTCGCGCTCAACATCACTCTGACCGCGGTCAACAGTCTGCTGTGTCTGGTCACCCTGCCGCTGATCGTGCAGTGGTCGGCGGGGTATTTCCTCGGCACCGAGGCCTATGTGCCTCCGCCGGTGCGCAAGATCGTCGAGGTCGGCGCGATCATCCTGCTGCCGGTCGCGTTCGGCATGCTGCTGCGCGCGCGCGCACCGGGCGCGGCCGACCGCATCGAACGCGTGGTCAAACCGCTGTCGCTGCTGATCCTGCTGGCGCTGATCGTATTCACCGTGGTCAAGGAGTTCGATCTGCTGCGCACCCACGCCGCCAGCATCGGCGTGGTCTGCCTGCTGCTGAGCGCGCTGAGCTTCGGCATCGGCTACGGCTGCGGGCGGGTGGCGAAGATCGAACCGCGCCAGGCGATCGCGATCTCGTTCGAGGTCGGCATCCACAACGGCACGCTGGCGATCTTCATCGCCCTGAACGTGCTGGCGGTGTCGGCGTACTCGATCCCGGCGGCGATCTACAGCCTGCTGATGTATTTCACCGCGGCGGCGATGCTGTGGTGGTTCCGCAGCCGCGCCCCCGGATGATCGCCGCTCAGTCGAGCACCCGGCAGAACACCGCCTTGAGATAGCGGCTTTCCGGCACATCGGTGAGCCACGGGTGATCGGCGCCGGCGCCGGCGACCTTCAGCACCTGCACGGTGCGCCCGGCGTAGAACGCGGCGCGGCGCAGCATGTCGAGGAACTGTTCCTCGCTCACCAGCCCGGTGCAGGAGAAGGTCGCGAACAGGCCGCCGGGCCTGACCACGCCCATCGCCAGCTTGTTCATGTCGAGATATTTCTTCAGCGCGGGAATCACCTGCTCGCGGTCGCGGGTCATCTTCGCAGGATCGAGGATCACCACGTCGAAGCGCTCGCCGTTGTTCGCTGCGTCGCGCAGCCACGGGAAGATGTCGGCCTGGACGAAACGCGGGCGGACGTTGTTGAGCCGGGCGTTGCCCTTCGCGATCTCGATCACCGCCTCGTCGATGTCCACGCCGACCACCTCCTCGGCGCCGCGCACCGCGGCGTAGACGCCGAAGCCGCCGGTGTTGCAGCACAGATCGAGCACGCGCTTGCCGGCGCACTGGCGCGAGAGCCATTCGCGGTTGTCGCGCTGGTCGGCGAAGAAGCCGGTCTTGTGCGCGCCGGCGGGGTCGGCGCGGAACTTCACGCCGTACTCGGTGATGATCGCCGGCGCGGCGGGCTCGGTGCCCCTGAAATCGAAGCTTTCCTGCTTCTGCACGTGCTCGTCGGCGAAAGCGTGGAAACGGCAACCGGGGAACTGCCGCTTCAACGCTTCGTAGATCCATTCGCGATACCGGAACATACCGGCGCTGAAGTATTCGACCACCAACAGGTCGCCGTAGCGGTCGACGACGAGGCCGCTGAGACCGTCGCCCTCGCTGTGGACCACGCGCCAGGCGTCGGACACCTCGTCCAGCTTCAGCACCTCGCGGCGCAGGCGCACGGCTTCGGCGATCTTCGCCGCGAACCAGTCGGCATCGACCGGCACGTCGGGATCGCGTTCGAGCAGACGGATCGCGATCCGCGAATGGCCGTTGTAGAAGCCGCGGCCCAGCCAGACCCCGTCCGGGCCCACCACTTCGACCAGACTGCCGGGCTTGGGGCGCTGGACCGGCTTGTCCACCAGCTTCTGGAAAATCCAGGGGTGGCGCGAGGTCCAGGCGTTGCGGAGACGGATTTCGGGCAGCGGCGCGTTCATCCGCCCTATTGTAGGGGCTTGACGGCGGCAAGTCCTTGAAAAATAATCGCGGGTTCGAGAAGGGGAGTAGCTCCCATACGTTCCGGTCGTCAATACGAGCAGGGTGCCCCTCCGGGGTTTCCCCGCTCCGGCCGGACGGCAGTCGCAGAACATCGCGACTGCGAGCGAGACCTTCGCCGCCAGGCGATGGTCTGTCCCGAACCGATGCGCACCCGTCTGCGCCCCCGGAACCCGGACGCCCGACCCAGCGGTCGGGCGTTTTCGTTTTCGGTTCGGGAGAGAGCATGACCACCATCGGTAGTCCGTTGTTGTGGAGCGCGTTCGGCGCGCTCGTGATCGTCGCCCTGCTGGTCGACCTGGTGCTGATGCGCCATGGCGGCCCGCACAAGGTGACCTTCAAGGAAGCGTTGTACTGGAGCATCGGCTGGGTGGCG
>JBIJAD010000192.1:0-7500 GCA_044345955.1 Lysobacteraceae bacterium | reverse complement strand
ACCGTTCGTCGGACAGGCAGGATTGCGGGCAACGGAGGACTACCCTACTTCACCACCACCCCACCCTTCATCACGAACGCAACCCGTTCGAGCGCGGTCACGTCGCGGCTCGGATCACCGGGAACGGCGATGAGATCCGCGCGACGGCCGGCTTCGAGAACGCCGACATCGTCGCGGCCGAGGGCTTCGGCGGCGTTGATGGTGGCCGACTGGATCGCCTCGGTCGGGGTCATGCCGTAGCGGACCATGACCGCGAATTGCCTGGCGTTGTCGCCGTGCGGGAAGATGCCGGCGTCGGTGCCGTAGACCATCTTCACGCCGGCCTGATGCGCGCGGCGGAAGTTCTCGCGCTGGATCTCGGCGAGCTCGCGATCCTTGCGCAGGTTGTCTTCGAGCACGCCGTTCTTCCTGCCTTCCGATTGGGTGTAGTCGGTGTTGTAGATGTCCATCGACAGCCAGGCGCCGTGCTGCTTCGCGAGGCGGATGCCTTCGTCGTCGAGCAGGCTGGCGTGTTCGATCGTGGTCACGCCGGCGCGGATCGCGTCGCGGATGCCGGCGGCGCCGTGCGCGTGTGCGGCGACGCGCAGGCCCCACATGCGCGCTTCGTCGACCACGGCCTTCATCTCCGCGTAGGTCATCTGCTGCTGTCCGGGTTCGGTGTTGCGCGAGAACACTCCGCCGGTGGCGCAGATCTTGATGACCTGGGCGCCGTACTTGCGCACTTCGCGCACCGACTTGCGCGCCTCGTCCGGGTTGTCGGCGTTGTACGGATTGCGGTCGTGCATCGACGGCGGGAAATAGGTCGAGTCGCAGTGGCCGCCGGTGGCGCCGAAGGCGTAGGCCGCCGAGACGATGCGCGGGCCGGTCACGCGGCCTTCGTCGATCGCCTGCTGCAGGCCGACATCGTTCCAGTCGTCGGAGCCGAGGTTGCGGATCGTGGTGAAGCCGGCCATCAGGGTCCTGCGCGCGTGTTCGACCGAGACCGCGGACCAGAAGCGGTCGTTGAACTGCAGATAGCTGTAGCCGCTGTAGGTCGGATCGCTGTCGATGTGCACGTGCATGTCGATCAAGCCCGGCAGCAGGGTGACGTCGCCGAGATCGCGGCGCTGCGCGCCCGGCGCGTCGATGACGGCGCCGTCGCCGTGGGCGATGCGGACGATGCGGCCGTTCTCGATCAGCACCTGCGCATTGCGGAGCATGCGTCCGCTGCGCACGTCGAGCATGCGCGCGGCGGAGACGACGGTGGCGTCGGTGCTTGCGGGCGCTGCGGGCGTCTGCGCGTGAACGGCGGCGGCAATGGTCAGGACGAAACCGCAGAGCAGGAGCGGCAGGCGCATGATCGGACCCTCGGGGACGGATCGTGCAAGGGTACTGCGCGGGGGCGAGCCCGGTCGAGTCGGGGGACGCGCGGATGCGGCGGCGCGGGCTCAGCCGGCCGGCGCGAATTCGATCGCCGGCGCGGGGGTCAGCCACGGCAGCAGCCAGTGGTCGACCAGCAGGAAGGCGAACAGGGCCATCAGGTAGACGACCGAATAATTGAAGGTGCGCATGGCGAAGAATTCGTCCGGCGGATCGAGCATCTTCCATGCGTACCACAGGAACACGCCGCCCAGCACCAGCGCGCCGCCGAGATAGAACAGGCCGCTCATGCCGATCGCCCACGGCATCACCGTGATCGCCACCAGCAGCACGGTGTAGAGCAGGATCTGCCAGCGGGTGTATTCGACCCCGTGCGTGACCGGCAGCATCGGCACCAGCGCGCGCGCGTAGTCTTCGCGCCGGAAGATCGCCAGCGCCCAGAAATGCGGCGGCGTCCACACGAAGATGATCAGCACCAGCAGCAGCGCATGCGCCCAGTCCCACTCGTTCTGCATGCCGGTGACGGCGGACCAGCCCAGCAGCGGCGGCGCGGCGCCGGCGATGCCGCCAATGACGATGTTCTGCGGCGTCGCGCGCTTGAGCCAGGCGGTGTAGACGACGGCGTAACCGATCAGCGAGGCGAAAGTCAGCGCGGCGGTGAGCGGGTTGACGAAGGCGATCAGCAACGTCATCGACAGGCAGCCGAGGAACACCGCGAACGCCAGCACCTGCGCCGGCTGCAGCGCGCCGGTGGCCAACGGCCGGTGCGCGGTGCGGGTCATCACCCGGTCGATGCGCTGGTCGATCAGATGGTTGATCGCGGCCGCGCTGGAGGCGGCCAGCCAGATGCCGACGAAGCCGAACACGCTCTCGCGCAGCGGCGGCAGCCCCGGCACGGCCAGGAACATGCCGACGAAGGCGGTGAACACGATCAACGCCACCACCCGCGGCTTGGTCAGCGCCCAGTATTCGCGCATCTGCAGACGCTCCTAGTCCACCGGTGCGCGCAGACGCGCCAGCAGGCTGACCAGCACGAACAGCAGCAGCGCGGCGCCGGCGTTGTGCGCGGTGGCGACCCACAGCGGCAGGCCAGCGACGACATTGGCGATGCCCAGCCCCACCTGCACGCAGGTCAGCAGCGCCAGCAGCACGCCGGTGAACCACAGCCCCGGGGTGCGGATCAGCTTGACCGCGAGCACGAGCAGATACAGCGTGACCACGACCGCCATCGCACGATGCGCGAGCTGGATCGCGATCCGCGATGCGCCGTCGAGCACGCCGCCCTCGTAATCCACGCCGATGCCGCGCCACAGCACGAAGCCTTCGCTGAAATCCGCCGGAGGCAGCCACTTGCCGACGCAGGTGGGGAAATCGTTGCCGCAGGCGAGCGCGGCGTAGTTGGCGCTGACCCAGCCACCGAGACCGATCTGGATGCCGAGCACGACCAGCGCGCCGATCAGCCAACCGCGCATGGTCGACGCGCCGGCGATGCGCACCGGCATGTCGGTCGCGCGCCAGGCCATCCAGGTCAGCAGCGCGAACGTGGTCATGCCGCCCATCAGATGGCCCATCACCACCACCGGCTTGAGCAGATAGGTCACGGTCCATTTGCCGAGCAGCGCCTGGAACACGATCACCATCAGGGTCAGGGTCGCGATCCGTGCCAGATCGTCGTTGTTCCAGCGCATCGCTGCGATCAGCAGGATCAACTCGCCCAATGCGGCGATCGCCAGTGCCTCCATGGTATAGCCGTACATGTACAGCGGAATGCCGGCCGCGACCAGCATCGCCGCGCCGAGGATCTGGGCGATGCCGAAGCGACGGCGGCGCGCCGCGAGCAGGGCGAGGATCAGCACCAGCGTGCCGAGCACGGCCGCGGCGTGGCGGTGGACCTGTTCGCGCCAGGCCTTGTGCACTTCGAGCGGGCGGACCTGTTCGGCGGTCGGATGATTGATCTCCGACGGCACGGTCGGCCAGGTGGCACGGCCGTAGCAGGTCGGCCAGTCCGGGCAACTCAGGCCGGCGTTGGAGAGGCGTACGAAAGCGCCGAAGACGATCACGCACAGGGTCAGCGCCACCGCCAGCCAGGCGATCCTGTGGAAGTGGCGATACAGCGGCGCGCGCGGCGCGGGAGCCGGGGCATCCGGCGTGGCGACAGCATTCGACATGACGCGAGAGGGCCTATTTCAGCTTGAGCAGCCGGGACATGTCCTGGCGGAGATGGGCCGGGTCGAAACCCGGAGCGTAGCGCAGAACCACGAAGCCGTTGGGGTCGACGACATAGACCGGCACGCCGGCGGGGTCGCTGGAGCGCGGCAGGGCGGTGCGCAGGGCCGGATCGTCGCGCAGTTCGCGGAATTCCGGACCGCGCTTGACCCCGCCCGCAGGCGTGCCGACCCACAGCAGATCGACCTTTTCGGCATGGCGACCGAACAATTGCCAGACCACGTCGAGCTGCTGCGAAAGCGTCACGCAGGGCTGGTCGCAGTTCGCCGGTGGCGCGACCACGATCCGCCAGCGGCGCTCCGCCGGGTCCCAGGCATAGGCGCCGCCGTCGGCCAGTTGCGGCACGACCTGGCGCAGGTCGGCGGGCGGGTTCAGCAATTCGCCGTGGTTCTTCAGCGCGGCCGGACGCCAGCCGGAGAAGCGCAGGATGCCGGCCAGCGCGAACGCGCCGAAGAACACCGCGAACAGGGCGATCAGGGCGATCCGGTTGCGGTTGCGCCGCGCGGGGTCCATGGGCGGGATGTCCACAGGGGAAGTCATGACGGGTTCCTCGAAGTTCGGCGCCCGGCGCGACGCGTGCGCCAGGCGAGCAGCAGGGTGGTGACGAGCACGGCAGCGGCCAGCCCGAACCATTGCACGGCGTAGCCCAGATGCCGATCCGGCGGCAGGGTGTTGGGCAGGATGTCCAGATCGCGGGCGTAGCCGCCGGGTGCGTCCGGGTCGAGGCGCAGGGTGCGCGCCGCAAGCGTCGGGACCTCCAGTTGCGCCGCCAGCGCCGGCATGTCCAGCCCGGTCGCCAGCAGCGTACCGTCGGCCTGCGCCGCGATCCGTGCGGCGGCGATGCCCGACGAGGGCGGCGGCATCAGCAGGCCCTGCACGCGGTCGGCATCCGGCATCGCGATCGCAGGCAGGGTGCGGTCGCCCGGCAGCGGCAGCCAGCCCAGTTCGACCAGCAGCGGAGTGCCCGTGGCCGGCGCGAACACCCGATAGACGCGGACGCCGGCGCGGCCCTCGCGCTGCTGGTTGTCCAGCAGCACCGCAGGGCGATCCAGGAAGCGCCCCACGCCCGCGGCCCAGTCGTGACCGGCGCGACGCGCGGGGTCGGCGGCCAGGCCCAGCGAGCGCGCCTCGCGCATCCGCAGCACCTCGCCGACCGTCTCCAGCATGTGCTGCTTTTCGGCGCGGCGCTCCAGTTGCCACAGCCCGAGGCGCGCGAACAGCGCGAACACCGCCGCCGCGAACAGCCACAACACCAGCGGGTGACGCCAGACGCGCATCCGTCCCCTCAATGCCTGCGATAATCGTCGGCGCCACGCGCGACCCGACGCGCGCCATCGGAGCGAAGCCTCATGAGCGATTCGTTGAAAACCCTGATCATCGTCGGGTTCCTGATCCTGATCGTGTGGAATCTCGGTGCCGGCCTGTACTACATGCTGGTCGACAAGGGTCAGACCAAGCGCACCGTCAACGCGCTGACCAAACGCATCGCGCTCTCGGTGGGCCTGATCCTGCTGGTGGTACTGGCGACCCTGATGGGCTGGATCGAACCGCACGGCATCGGCCACAACCCCGCCGGTTGAAATCCGCCGGTTGAAACCGCGCCGGTTGAGACGCGCCGGTTGATCGACGCGCACGTACCGCTGCGCTGCGCGGCCACCACTCATCGATACGAAACGCAGGACCGCGCGGATTCGCCCGGGCCGCAGACGCGAAGGCCGGCGCGAAGCCGGCCCTGCGTGCCAATGCGTCGGCGCGACGCGGCGCGGTGCCGCGCTTACAGCACGTACACGAACAGGAACAGTCCCAGCCAGACCACGTCGACAAAGTGCCAGTACCAGGCCACGGCCTCGAACGCGAAGTGGTTTTCCTTGGTGAAGTGGCCCTTGGCGCAGCGCAGCCACATCACGATCAGCATGATCGTGCCGAGGGTCACGTGCGCGCCGTGGAAGCCGGTCAGCATGAAGAAGGTCGAGCCATAGATGCCCGAACCCAGAGTCAGGTTCAGATCCTTGTAGGCATGGATGTATTCGTAGCCCTGCACGAACAGGAAGATCACGCCCAGGGCGATGGTCGCGCCCAGCCAGAACAGCAGCGACTTGCGATGGCCGGCCTTCAGCGCGTGATGCGCGATGGTGATGGTCACGCCCGAGGTCAGCAGGATCATGGTGTTGATGAGCGGCAGACCCCAGGCCGGAATGGTCTGGAACATGCCGCCGACGCCGGCAGGGCCGGAACTCGGCCAGGCCGCGCTGAATTCGGGCCACAGCATGGCGTTGGTCATCGCGCCGTCGCCCTCGCCGCCCAGCCACGGCAACGCGAACTGGCGGGCGTAGAACAGCGCGCCGAAGAAGGCGGCGAAGAACATCACCTCGGAGAAGATGAACCAGACCATGCCCATCCGGAAGGACACGTCCACCTGCTTGTTGTAGTAGCCGCTGACCGATTCGAGGATCACGTCGGCGAACCACTTGAACAGGATCACCAGCAGGCCGAGCAGGCCGACGTAGAACGCCGTCGGTCCCCAGGAGACATGATTCAGCCAGGTGGCGAGGCCGACCATGGTGATGAACAGGAACACCGAGGCGAACACCGGCCACTTGCTGCCGTGCGGCACGAAGTAGACATCGGGATCGTGGTGCTGGGCGTGAGCTTGGGCCATGGCGGTCGTCTCGCTGGAAATTCCGGAACGGGTCAGGGCGCGCTGCGCGGCGCGGCGGACGACGCGCCGCCGCCCTGCGAGAGCTTCGCGGTCAGCACATCGTTCTTGAAGAAGGTATAGGACAGGGTGAGCGTGCGCACGTCCTCCGGCAGATCCGGATCGACGATGAAGCGCACCGGCATCTCGCGCGACTCGCCGGCGGCGAGGGTCTGCGCGGTGAAGCAGAAGCACTCGGTCTTGTTGAAATACTGCGAGCCGCGCGCCGGTGCGACCGAAGGCGTGGCGCTGCCGACGATGTCGCGGTCGCTGGTGTTGCGGGCGACGTAGAGCGTCTCGTAGATCTCGCCCGGCCGCACCTGCATGGTCAATTCCTTCGGCCCGAAGGTCCAGGGCAACTTGGAATTGACGCTGGCGTCGAAGCGCACCGTGACCCAGCGGTCGGTGCGCGGCGCGGCGGCGACCGCGGCGGACTCGACCGGGCCGCGGTCGAGACGGATACCGAACACCTTCTCGCAGGCGATCCGGTACAGCGGCACCAGCGAGAAGCTGAAACCGAAGGCCAGCAGCGAGACGGCGATCATGCCGCCGATGCCGAGGCCGCGCTTGCGCGGCGCGGCGTCTGCCGTGGTGGCGATCGCGTCGCTCATTGCGCCACCGCGTTGAGGATCATGAACACGACGTACACCGCCATCGCGACCCCGGCGAACACCAGCGCCGTGCGCCGCGCGGCGGCTCGGCGGGCGGCCATTTCGTCTTCGGGCAGTGTCGGTTGCGTGGTCATGGCGCGGCGCAGGCGGTCAGTGGGTGATGTCGCCGTGGGCGAGATCGCCGTCGCGGATGACCGGCGGCTTGGTGAAGGTGTGGTGCGGCGCCGGCGACGGCACGGTCCACTCCAGACCGCGGGCGCCTTCCCAGGCGCGCGCCTCGGCCTTGGCGCCGTGCTTGAGCGAGTGCCACAGCACGAAGGCCATCATGAACGGGGTGACGAACATGCCGAACGCGCCGATCGAGCTGATCAGGTTCCAGTCGGCGAAGACCACGTTGTAGTCCGGGATGCGGCGCGGCATGCCGGCCAGGCCGAGGAAGTGCTGCGGGAAGAACAGCAGGTTCACGAAAACCACCGACCACCAGAAGTGGAACTTGGCGAACTTCTCGTTGTACATCCGGCCGGTCCACTTCGGCCACCAGTAGTAGACGCCGGCGATGATGGCGAACAGCGCGCCGGTCACCAGCACGTAGTGGAAGTGCGCGACCAC
>JBIJAD010000190.1:0-7538 GCA_044345955.1 Lysobacteraceae bacterium | reverse complement strand
CGCTCCAGCCCGAAGTCGAGCGCGTTGAACGGAAGTTCGCCCACTCGCTGAGATTGGTCTTGCCGAGGATCACCGCGCCGGCGGCCCGCAGTCTCGCGACCAGGAATGCGTCGGCCTTCGGACGGTGCGTCGCCAGCGCCAGCGAGCCGGCCGAGTTCACCATCGGCGTGGCGTCGATATTGTCCTTCACCAGCACCGGGATACCGTGCAGCGGCCCGTGCACCTTGCCGGCCTTGCGTTCGGCATCCCGCGCCCGGGCCTCCTGCAGCGCATCGGGATTGAGTTCGATCACGGCGCCGAGTTTCGGGCCGGCATCGTCGATGGCGGCGATGCGTTCGAGGTAGGCGCGGGTCAGCGTGGCGCTGTCGAGCGTGCCGGCGCGCATCCGCGCCTGCAGATCGTCGATGGAGGCTTCCTCGAAGGCGAAGGCGATCGTCGCGGCCGAGGTGTCCTGCGACGGCTGCGGCGACGGGTCCTGCGACGCATCCTTCGGCGACGAATCGACCGTGCCGGTGCAGCCGGCGAGCAGGAGAAGGCACAGCGACAGGACGAACGGAACGAGCCGGAGCATGCGATGGGCGGCCGTGGACGGACGGGCGCTCAGGATGACCCGCCGGCCCGGCATCGCGCAAGCGCAGGCGTCTGGCGCGCATGGCGCTTCGATGGCGTGTCGGCGTCGCCCCGCAGTCTGTCGGGAATCGTGTTCTGCATGTGCATGCGGACGCCCGTCTGCGATGCGCACGGGCCGCGCCAGCGGCGGCTGTCGGATGCGCCGACTCCGGATCGACCTTGTGTCCGCGCCTCAGCCCGTGATGCGGGCGTGCGCAGGTGCCCAGACGATCGTCAGATTGATCGCGACCACCGCGATCTCGGCCCGGCCGGGCTTGCGGACGAGCGCAGAACTCGAACGGCAGCCAGATCGCCGTGGCGATGCAGCCCAGCCACGAAACTCAGACCTTCGCGCGCGACAGGCCCAGGCTTCGATCGGATGGTGGACGAAGCGCCGGATCGGCGCCGGGCCGGGAATCTCCGGCCCGCTCGCCGCGAGCATGCGCTTGCCCGGCTCGACCAGCGCGATCGCATGCAGCCCGCGATGCGCGCCCGGATCGCGGACCTAGGCCTTCTCCTGCGCCATCGCGGCTGTCCGGACTCCCGGGCTCAGGCCGCTCGCGATGCGCGCTTGCGGTCGACTTCGGTGCGCAGCTTCTTGCGCAGGCGGATCTGCTTCGGCGTGACTTCGACCAGCTCGTCGTCGTCGATGAATTCCAGCGCCTGTTCGAGCGAGAACTTGATCGGCGGGATCAGGCCTTCGTCGTCGTCCTTGCCGGCGGCGCGGAAGTTGGTCAACTGCTTGCCGCGCAGCGCATTGACGGTGAGGTCGTTGTCCTTGGCGTGGATGCCGACGATCTGGCCTTCGTAGATTTCCTCGCCCGGCTCGATGAACAGCCGGCCACGCTCCTGCATCGCCGCCTGCGCGTAGGCAGGCGAGCTGCCGGTGCCGTTGGAGATCAGCACCCCGTTCTGGCGCTGGCCGATGCTGCCTTCGGTCTTCGGGCCGTAGTGATCGAAGACGTGGAACAGCAGCCCGGTGCCGGCGGTGAGCGTGCGGAATTCGGTCTGGAAGCCGATCAGGCCGCGCGCCGGAATGATGTAGTCGAGGCGCACGCGGCCCTTGCCGTCGGGCTCCATGTTCTGCAGCAGCGCCTTGCGCTCGCCGAGCCTGCCCATCACGCCGCCCTGGAACTGTTCCTCCATGTCGACGACCAGCGATTCGTACGGCTCCTGCAGCACGCCGTCGACTTCCTTGATGATCACTTCCGGACGCGACACCGCCAGCTCGTAGCCTTCGCGGCGCATGGTCTCGATCAGGATCGACAGATGCAGCTCGCCGCGGCCGCTGACCTTGAACTTGTCGGCGTCGGCGGTGTCCTCGACCTTCAGCGCGACGTTGTGCTGGGTTTCGCGGGTGAGGCGGTCGCGCAACTGGCGCGAGGTCAGGAACTTGCCGCCCGAACGCTCCTTCACGCCGGCGAAGGGCGAATCGTTGACCTGGAAGGTCATCGAGATAGTGGGTTCGTCGACCGCCAGTACCGGCAACTGCTCGACGGCCTCCGGCGCGCACAGCGTGTCGGAAATGCCGATGCCCTCGATGCCGCTGAAGGCGATGATGTCGCCGGCCTGCGCCTCGTTCACTTCGACGCGCTCCAGGCCCATGAAGCCCAGCACCTGCAGCACGCGGCCGTTGCGGGTCTTGCCCTCGCGATCGATCACGACCACGTTCTGGTTGGTCTTCACCTTGCCGCGCTGGATGCGGCCGACGCCGATGATGCCGACGTAGTTGTTGTAGTCCAGCGAGGTCACGCGCATCTGGAACGGACCGTCCGGATCGACCGGCGGCGCCGGCACGTGTTCGCAGATCGCCTCGAACAGTGGCGTCATGTCGCCGCCGCGCACGTCTTCGGTCATGCCGGCGTAGCCCTGCAGGCCGGAGGCGTAGACGGTGGTGAAATCGAGCTGGTCGTCGGTGGCGCCTAGGCGGTCGAACAGATCGAAGGTCTGATCGAGCACCCAACTGGCGCGCGCGCCGGGACGGTCGACCTTGTTGACCACGACGATCGGCTTGAAGCCCATCGCGAACGCCTTCTGAGTGACGAAGCGGGTCTGCGGCATCGGCCCGTCCATCGCATCGACCAGGATCAGCACCGAGTCGACCATCGACAGCACGCGCTCGACTTCGCCGCCGAAATCGGCGTGGCCAGGGGTGTCGACGATGTTGATGCGCCAGACTTCTCCGGTCTTCGGATTGGTCCAGCGGATCGCGGTGTTCTTGGACAGGATCGTGATGCCGCGTTCCTTTTCCAGATCGTTGCTGTCCATCACCCGGTCCGGGACAACGGCGCGCTCGTTGAGGGTGCCGGACTGCTTGAGCAGTTGGTCGACGAGGGTGGTCTTGCCATGGTCGACGTGGGCGACGATGGCGATGTTGCGGAGGCGTTCGACGGAATTCTGGGCGGACATGGCGAATGGGCGCCGCGGGAGGGCCGGGCGCGGATTGTCGGAAAGGAAGCCCCCTAGTATATCGGGCCAGCGTGTCGCTTGCCCGTTCGCGCCGTTCAGACTCAGGAGTCCGCGATGCGCCCCGCCCGTCCCCGTCCCCCCTGGAAACCGCCCCTGTGGTTGATCGCCATCGACCTGGTGGGTGTTCTGCTGCTGACCGGCGGGCTGATCCTGCAGTTCGCGCCCGATTCGGCCCTCGGCGCGGCGCTGCCGGTGGGGATACGGCTGCCGCTGCTGGCGATCGGCGGCACCTGTTTCATCATCGGCTGGGTCGGGCTGCTGCTCTCGATCCTGGAGCACCGCCGCAGCGCATGAGGCCCCCTCGGGCGGGTCGCCGGGCTTGCCGGCAGCCGGCGCGGGCCAACCGCCGATCATAGCGGTTTCATCGTCGCGCGCGCCTGCCCTGCGACAAGGCGCCCGGGGTCGGAGCATGGGACGCTGCGCCCATCCCCAACGCACCCCGGAGTTCCGATGCAACACCCGATGATCCGTGAAGTGACCGGCGACATCCTCAAGTCCCGCGCCCAGGCGATCGCCCACGGCGTCGCGCCCAACGACGATTTCCACACCGGGCTGGCGCTGTCCCTGCGCGAACATGCGCCGGCGCTCTACAAGGATTTCCGCCACTACTGCCAGTCCACCCACCCCAAATCCGGCGGACTGTGGACCTGGGCCGGCGCCGACGGCCGCCGCATCGTCAATCTGTTCACCCAGGAGGGCGCCGAGGGCCATCACGGCGGCAAGCCCGGCAAGGCGACCCTGCCCAACGTGCGCCATGCGCTCAAGGCGCTGCGCGAGGAGATCGCCGAACAGGGCATCGCCAGCCTGGCGTTGCCGCGGCTCGCCACCGGCGTCGGTGGTCTGGAGTGGGACGATGTGCGTCCGCTGATCCACGAATACCTCGGCGATACCGGCATCCCGGTGTACGTCTATGCGACCTACCGCCCCGGCGTGGCCGCTGAGGAAGCCGCCTGAGTCCGGCCGCCGCTCCCGGCCGGCACCATCGCCCGTCCGCCGCCGCGGGCGGGCATGGTAGGGTGTGCCCCCTTTTTCGACGCCCCGCAGGGAGCCCGCCATGAGTCTGATCGCCCATTTCGACACCGACCGCGGCCCGATCCGCATCGAACTGCACGCCGACAAGGCGCCGCTGACCGTCGCCAACTTCGTCAATCTGGCCCAGCGCGGCTTCTACAACGGCCTGATCTTCCATCGCGTGATCGCCGATTTCATGATCCAGGGCGGCTGCCCGCAGGGGCGCGGCACCGGCGGCCCGGGCTACCGCTTCGAGGACGAGGCGAACAACGGCGTCCGCCACGAGCGCGGCGTGCTGTCCATGGCCAATGCCGGCCCCAACACCAACGGCAGCCAGTTCTTCATCACCCACGTGCCCTGCGGCTGGCTGGACGGCAAGCACACCGTCTTCGGCAAGGTGCTGGAGGGCATGGACGTGGTCGACAGCATCCGCCAGGGCGATACCATCAAGTCGCTGAAGATCGAGGGCGACGCCCAGGCCGCGCTCGACGCGAAGGCCGACCGGGTCGCCGAGTGGAACAGGATCCTCGCAGCCTGACGCCGGCGGCCCGACCCTGCAGGTCCGGTCCTCTCCGCCGACCCCACGCGGCGGCTGCACCGGTCCGGTGTCGGCCGCCGTTTCCGTTGTTCCGTTGTGATCCGCCCCTCGCCCCTGCCGTCGGCCATCCCATGCACGTCCGCCTCCTGCTCGTCCTGCTGCTATCCCTCCTGACCGCCGGCTGCTTCCGGGACCCGGTCGCCGCCGACATCGAGGCCTTCGAACGCTACGGCGCGACCACGGTCCGCGATACCGTGTCCAAGGACATCGAACAGCGGCTGATGCAGGCCCGGACGCCCCAGGAGCAGGTCGCGATTCTCGACGAGTGGATCGCGATGATGGAGAAGAACACCGCCGCGGTCGGCAGCTACAAGGCGAAAACGCCAGAGTTCGGCAAGATCCTGCAGGGCATCCACGGCGCGCTGCAGACCGCGGTCGAAGGCGGCAAGGAAATGCGCGGCGCCATGCTCAGCGGCAACCGCATGAAGATGAGCGACGCCGCGATCAAGCTCACCCGCGGCAACAGCGAACTGATCGAGCACATGAACGCGCTGCGCCGGCTGGCTGCCGAGAAGGGCTACGAGCTGAAGGAGTGATCGCGTGCGTCCCCGGCAGCGGTCCTCCGGTGTGCGCCGGATCGGCCTGCGTTCGCGCCGGGCATCGCGTTTGCGTTTCGTCGACGAGCGCCCGGTCGACACCCTTTGCGCGGCCAATGCGCCGCACGGAAATGCGTCCCGCCCGAAATCGCACAGGATCGAACCGGACGGTCGATCGGTTGCCCGCCTGATCGACAACATGGGAGCGCAGTGATGCATTACTTCATCGGATGGATCTTCCTGCTGATCGCACTGATCGCATTCGTCGCCGGGCTCTGGTTCGTCGCGGCGCCGGCCGTGTTGATCGGACTGGTCGCCTTGCTCCGCAATCCGGAGACGCCGCGTTACGGGTACTCGCATTTCGTCCCCGAGAACCACCGCAGCGAAGCGTTGCTCGACGATGCCGGCAGCAGCGATGGGGCCGATGACTGCGGTGGGGATGCAGGTGGTGGCGACGGCGGCAGTTGCGATGCCGGCAGCGCAGACTGAGTCGTCGCGGAGGACTGATCGGACCCGCGTGGGCGGTCGCCCACTTCAGACGCGAACTGCCGGCACGGGCCGTCCCTCTCGCCGAGAGTGAAGACACACGCCGGTTTCCGGAGGCCTCGCCGGTCGTTGCGGGGGGGCCTGAACCGGGCTGCCGGGCGGCCGTCGTGTCGTGAGCGCGACCGCGGCTGTGGGTATACTCGAAAGCCCATCTTGGTGCCGAGGACCGCATGGCGGAGACCGAGAGCACAGCGACCCGTCCGGGCGGTCCGGTCGATGTTTCCCGGATGACCCCTCGCGAATTGCGCGGGGTGATGCAGTGGCTGGGATACGAACCGCCGGCCACCATGAGTCCGGCCGACCTGGCCGCCGCCGCCGGTATCGCCCAGGTATTGCCGCGCGAGGCGTTGGCGGCGGCGCTCAACCCGGGTGCCCAGGTCAGCTTCGCCACGCCCTTGGGCGGGCTGGGTGTACCCGGCGTGCTGCCGGTGAGCGGCGGACAGAATTTCGAGGCCGCCGCCGAGGTGTCCCTCTCGCGCGTGCGCACCGGCCCCGGGGGCGAACGCACCCAGGTGCTGGAGATGTCCGTCGACATGCAGAGCCAGATCGGGGCCGCCTACGGGCGCACCGACCTGAATCGCATCTACCGTTATGCCGACCGTTTCGATGCCCTGCCCGACGCTGTCCGCAATACCGTCGAGGGCTGGCCGCGCGCCGCGCAGTGGGCGGTTCGCGGGCCCGAGTTCCGCGGCTCGCTGTCGGCCGAGACCTTCAGTGGTGGCCGTCTGAGCTACGAGGCGGTGGTGCCGCCGGAACTCGGTGCCCGGATCGCGGGTGGCGACCTGCGCGCCGCGCCGAACCCGCTGGAGCCGCTGGCGATCCCGCCCGGCGCTTCGGTGGTGATGCGCGGCGAGGCATTGGAAGGCACCGCCTTCGCGGCGTCGTACCGGCTGGCGCGGGGCCAGGAGACGCTCACCGAGCTGCGCGGTCAGGCATTCGGCGTACGCCGCCTGGAAGGCAACATGGTCGAAGTGACCAGCGGCCCGACTTCGGCGGTGGAGCGCGAGGCCTACATCGGTCTGGGGCTGGCGGTCGCCAACGTGGGCATCGGCACCGAGCGTCGCCAGTCCAACGACCGTCTCTCGGTGGCGCGGATGGATCTCGGCACACCCGAGGGCCAGGAAGCCTATCGCCAGTTCATGCAGACCGGCTTCGTGCCCGACCGTGCCGGTCCCGGTGTGCCGATGGCCGGGCAGCGCCAGCAGGCGGAGCAGCAGAGTCAGACCGGCGTGCAGGCGAATGTCGGCCCGTTCTCGTGGACGGCCACGCTGTCGGACTGGCGTCGTGAAGACGTTTCCACACGCTGGAGCGACGGCACGGGCGAACACCGGGTCGGCGGCCAGCGCCCGAACGGCGACGCGTATGAAGTCTCCGCCCGTACCCGCGCCGACGGCAGTGTGGAAGAGGGCAGCCGATCGTGGCGCGTGGCCTTGACCGGGATGGATCCGGCGTCGGCCAGCTACATGCGCACCGCATTCTCCGGCGCGCCCTACGGCAGGGATCTGCCGTCGGACACCACCGCCGATCTGCGCTTCTCCGATCGCGATCTGATGCGGATGCGCGATCTGGCGCGCGCCGAACTGGGCGCAATGAGACCGGACATCCTGCGCCACATCGATTCCCGCCAGGACCAGCCGCTCTCGGCGAGAGTCACGGACCCCAGCGACATCCTCCAGCGCATGGCCGCCGCCCGCACGCCGGAGGAGGTGTTCACCGCCGGCTTCGTGGCGCCGCTGCAGCGCACCGGTGCGCTGTCCGAAACCCTGCTG
>JBIJAD010000189.1:0-7557 GCA_044345955.1 Lysobacteraceae bacterium | reverse complement strand
CCGCGATGCCCGGCGTCGGCGATACCCTGCTGGCCGGCGTCCGGGCCAGTGCGGGAGTGGCCACCGGTTTCGCCGATGCGGTCCTGACCGGAGACCGGATCGAACTCGACCCCGCGGTGCCGCAACTGCTCGGCGCCACCGACGCCGACCGTGTCGACCGCTGGATCTTCAGCGGCAACCGCCCGGCCGTGGACCGGGTCGTCGTCGCCGGCCGCGAGGTCGTCAGCAGCGGCCGCCATCCCGACCGCGAGACCGTCGCGGCAGGCTATACCGCGGCGCTGCGCCGGCTGCTGGCCGCCTGATCCGCCCCCGACGGGGGTTCATCCCCGGGAAACCGGGCTTCGTCGCAAACCCCGGCGGCTTCCTGCCGGCCGCGGCAGCCTGTACGCGTCCCCTCACCTCGGGCCGTACCGGAATCGCCATGGGCATCGCGACCTACCCTTCCATTATCGCCGTCCTGCTTTACGCCGCGGTCGTACTGCTGCCCGCTGCCGCGAACCGTGCACCGGCGGCCGAACGCGACGCGACCGCTTTCGCGGTGCCTGCGGGCACCGTATCGACGTCCCCGGCGCTGGCCTTCGATGCCGATCTCGGCCGCGACTGGTGGCAGGTGCGGCTGGCGCTGCATGTGGTCGATCCGCTGCAGGCCGCCGCGCGCTACGAGGCCGTCGCCGAGGCGCTGGGCTTCCGCATCGGCTTCGCGCATGATGGCGCGCGCGACGCGACCCGGTTCGCGATCGATCCTCCCCATCTGTCGCTGCCGATGCTGCGCGGCCTGCTCCGCGCCTGAGATCGCACCATGTCCGACGCAAGTCCCTATCCGCTCAACCGCAGGCTGCCCGACGATGTCGCGCTCGGCGGCGGCAATTTCGTGACCGGCTATCTGCGCTATCCGGCGTTCGGCTGGTCCTGGCTGGGCGGGCGCGCCTGGCGCTTCGCGATCCCGATCGTGCCCTTCAGCATGGTCTCGGGCTTCGGTTACGCGCTCATCAGCGGCAGCGCCCAGATCGGTCTCACCGCCACCGCGCTCGCGCTGCTGTCGATCATGGCGGTGTGTTTCTTCGGGCCGCTGCTGGCCACGCTGGTGCGCTCGCTGCGCATGCCGCTCGCGCGCGAACGCTGGCTGGTGGTGTTCGCGGTCTTCGCCGGCATGGGCCTGGCCTATCTGGTCGACGATGCGGTCAACAAGTATCTGATCGTGCATCTCAAGGACTCGCAGATCACCCGCGGCCTGGTCGTGCAGCCCGAGCTGACCGGTGCGCAGAAGACGATGGCCCGCGCGTTGAAGGTGATGATGACCGTCGGCTATTTCGGCATCTGCGGCGGCGGTCTGGCCCTGCGCGCGTATTTCGTCGAGCAGCGGCGCTGGCGCGAGTCCGAACAGCGTCGCGCGATGACCGAACTGCGCGCGCAGAAGGAGCAGGCCGACCTGCGTCTGGGCGTGCTGCAGGCCCAGGTCGAGCCGCATTTCCTGTTCAACACGCTCGCCTCGGTGCGCGCGCTGGTGCGCCAGGATCCGGCGCAGGCCGAAGCCACGCTGGATGCCCTGGTCGATTACCTGCGCGCCACCATCCCGCGCCTGCGCGACGGCGAGCAGGCGCTGCATTCCACCCTCGGCCAACAACTCGATCTGTGCGCGAGCTATCTCGAATTGATGCGCCTGCGCACCGGCGGACGACTGCAGTATGCGATCGAGGCCGGTCCGGACCTGCGCGCGTTGCCGTTCCCGCCGCTGCTGTTGATCAGCCTGGTCGAGAACGCGGTCAAGCACGGGATCGAACCCAAGCGCGGGCCCGGACGGATCGTGATCTCCGCCGCGCGCGAGGCCGATGCGCTGGCGGTGGCGGTGACCGACGACGGCGTCGGGCTGCAGCCGGGCGTCGGCGGCGGTCTCGGCCTCGCCAATGTGCGCGCGCAACTGGAGACCCGCTACGGCGGTCGCGCCGCGTTCGCGCTGACCAGCGCGCCGGCGAGCGGAGCGCGTGCGGAGCTGCGAATTCCCCTGGAGGGCGCGCAGGCGGGCGCGGCGCCGAGCGCGGGCGTGGCCGCATGAGCAGCGAAGTCGTCGCGATCCTGGCCGAGGACGAGGCCCCCTTGCGCCACGCGCTGCGCGCGATGCTCGGCACGGCCTGGCCGGAACTGCGGATCGTCGCCGAATGCGAGGACGGGATCGCCGCGATGGAAGCGATCGCCGCGCACCGGCCCGACCTGTGTTTTCTCGATATCCGCATGCCCGGCGTCAGCGGGTTGGACGTGGCCCGCGCTGCGGTGGCCGCGAAGTCGATGGTCGTGTTCACCACCGCCTACGACGAATACGCGGTGCGCGCGTTCGAGGCCGGTGCGGTCGATTACCTGCTCAAACCGCTGCAGCCCGAGCGCTTCTCGCGCGCGCTCGAGCGGGTGCGCGAACGCCTGCGCGATGCCCGCGACGACGCGGACGCTCGCGTCCAAGCGCTCGAAACCGCGCTGCGACCCGCGGGCCAGCGCCTGATCCGCTGGATCAGCGCCGCGGTCGGCGACAGCGTGCGCATGATCGGGATCGACGAAGTCCTGTATTTCCAGGCCCAGGACAAATACGTGCGGGTCGTGCTCGCCGGCGGCGAGGCGATCATCCGCACCCCGATCAAGGATCTGCTCGCCGGCCTCGATCCGGACGAATTCTGGCAGGTCCACCGCGGCGTCGTGGTCCGGGTGTCCGCGATCGATCGCGTACGCAAGGACGAGTTGGGCCGTACCGCGCTGCGTCTGCGCGGTCGCGACGATGTCCTGCCGGTCAGCAGCGCGTTCCTGCACCGGTTTCGGGGGATGTGAGTTTCGAATGAATACGCCTCGCACGTTCGAGTTGTGCGGGCTCGGTACTTTCGTGATGCGCTTGACATATTTCTTTGACGTGGACCCGAGAATGCCCGGAAAGCTGCACCAAGTTGACATCGGGAGCGCGCTGCGTTTTCGGCGTTGACGAGGGCTCATCGTGAGATGTGGCAGATGACCGCGCCATCAGCAGATCAGTGTCCTGCAACTCGGGATGACAGCGGAAACCGAGAACCCCGCAATCCCATCCCCCGACTCACTCGTCGATCAACTCGCCTCCCGGCAGAAACTGCCAGGTCCGCACCACGTTGAGGATGTCCGGGTCCTCCTTCGTCTTCGGCAACGGCGGATACGGCTCGGCCAGCTTCGCGATCCGCAGCGCCGCCTCGTCCAGCAGCGGAACCCCGCTGGACTGCACGATGTCCGCACGCTCGACCGAACCGTTGCGGCGGATCCCGACGTTGATGACCACCGTCCCCGACAACTGCCGGCGTCGCGCCTCGTCCGGATAGTTCAGATTGCCCACCCGTTCGGCGCGATCGACCCAGGCGCGCAGGTAGGTGGCCCAGGCGTATTCCTGGGTGCTGGCGGAGACGAATTTGCGGGTCGGGCGCCTGGCGTAACGCGCCGAGCGCAGATGGATCTCGGCCGCCAGCCGCGCCATCGCCATGTCGTGCTCGATCTTGCGCTCTCCGGTGCGCGCCGGCGCCGCGGTCGGCTGCGGTCGGCGGCTGGGGGCCGGGGTGCGCAGGGTGCTGTCGGGGCTGGAGATCACCCGCGCTTCCGGCGGCGGGGCGGGCGCCGGGCTTTCCGCCCGGACCGATTGCGGCGCCACCCCGGTCTCGGCCTGCGGCACCGTGCCAGGTTGGGGGTCACGCGGGCGGCTGGCCTTGTCGTGCTCGCCGCCGCCCTGGTTGTTGGCCTGGGCCAGGAAATCCGCCTGCTTCGGGCTGAGCGGGGTGCTGGTCTGGGTCAGGATCACGTCCAGCATCGGTACCACCGGCGCGGCCCGCTCCAGGGCGAACCCGACCCCCAGGATCAGCAGGCCGTGGACCAGCAGAGACAGGGTCAGGGTCGCGCCCAGGCGCTCGTTCTCGCCGATCGTGGGCGGGGAGGGCAGCGGCGCGGTCGCCATGGGTCAGGTGTCCGCCTCCAGGGCGTCGAACAGCAGGCCGGCGATGTTCAGCCCGAACTGTGTGTCCAGCTCGCGGATGCAGGTCGGGCTGGTGACGTTGACTTCGGTGAGGTAGTCGCCGATCACGTCCAGGCCGACGAAGCGCATGCCGCGGCGCACCATGTCCGGCCCGACCCGGGCCGCGATCCAGCGGTCGCGCGCGCTCAGCGGCCGCCCCTCGCCGCGCCCGCCGGCGGCCAGATTTCCTCTGAATTCATCGCCTTGCGGGATCCGCGCCAGGCAGTAGTCCACCGGCACGCCATCGATCAGCAGGATGCGTTTGTCGCCCTCGACGATCTCCGGGATGTAGCGCTGGGCCATCGCCAGGTGCCGGTCGCCCGCGGTCAGGGTCTCCAGGATCACGTTCAGGTTGGGGTCGCCGGCGCGGGCCCGAAAGATCGAGCGCCCGCCCATGCCGTCCAGGGTCTTCAGTACCGCATCGCCGTGTTCGGCCACGAAGGCCTTGATGTCCGAGGACTTGCGGCTGACCAGGGTGGGCGGGCAGCAGTCCGGGAACTCCAGCGCCGCCAGCTTCTCGTTGTGGTCGCGCAGCCCGGCCGGGTCGTTCACCACCAGCGCCCCCGCGCGCTGGGCCAGGCTGAGGATCTGGGTGTCGTGGACGTACTCGGCGTCCACCGGCGGGTCCTTGCGCATCAGGATCAGGTCCGCTGCTCCCAGCGCACGCTGTGACACCGGTCCCGTTTCGAACCATCCGGTGGGGTCGTCGCGCACCCGCAGCGGCGCGACTTCGGCGAAGGCGACGCCGTTGCGCACGCCGAGGCCGCCGGGTGTGACGTAAAACAGCCGATACTGACGCTGCTGGGCTTCCAGCAACATCGCGAATGTGGAGTCCTTGGCGATTTTGATCGACCCGATCGGGTCCATGACCACCAGAACATCTCTCGCCGGTTTCGGCATGCCGCGCTACCTGCTGGAATTTCGTCGCCCGGATGGTAACAAGGCGGCGTCTCCGAAGCCCGCATTCCGTGTCCTTGGCCGGAAAATTGCTAACGAAACCTTGACAGTCCAGCTTCAGACTGGGATATAGGTGGCTGAAAATGATGGCAAACCCGCTTCACGGTCATCGATCGCCGGGCGCATGGGGAGACGTGATGACGCAAGACGAGAATCCAGCCGGCAGCCTCCAGGGTTTGCGGGTGATGGTGATCGACGATTCCAAGACCATCCGGCGCACCGCCGAAACCCTGCTCAAGCGCGAGGGGGCCGAAGTGGTGACCGCGACCGATGGTTTCGAGGCACTCGCCAAGATCGCCGACCAACAGCCGCAGATCATCTTCGTGGACATCATGATGCCGCGACTGGATGGCTATCAGACCTGCGCGCTGATCAAGAACAACCAGGTGTTCAAGCACACCCCGGTCATCATGCTGTCCTCCAAGGACGGCCTGTTCGACAAGGCGCGGGGACGCATCGTCGGTTCCGAGCAGTACCTGACCAAGCCGTTCACGCGGGAAGAACTGCTCGACGCCATCCGCAAACACGTCAACGCCTGACCGGGGGGGCAGGCAACCCATGGCCCGCATACTGCTCATCGAAGATTCGCCGACCGATACCGCCGTGCTGACCCGGCTGCTGGAAAAGCACGGCCATCAGGTGCTGGCCTCCACCAGCGCCGAGGAAGGCATCGAGGTCTGCAAGCGAGAACTGCCCGACGTGGTGCTCATGGACGTGGTGCTGCCCGGCATGAACGGCTTCCAGGCCACCCGAGCGCTGACCCGGGAACCGGCCACCAAGTCCATCCCGGTGCTGATCGTCAGCACCAAGGGCATGGAGACCGATCGGGCCTGGGGCATGCGCCAGGGCGCGCGCGACTACATCGTCAAACCGCCGAGCGAAGACGCCCTGATCGCCCGGATCGACCAACTGCTCGGGGGCGGCGCATGAGCGAAGAAGACCTGATCTTCGACGAGCAACCCGCGGCTGCGCCCGCGGTCGACGCGTTCGAACTGCTGTCCGCCTACGAGCGGCGCAGTCTCGCCCACGTCGCCGGCCTGCCGGAACAGTTGCAGGCCGCCGGCCTGTGGCGCGGCATCGGTTTCCGGATCGGCCAGCGTCGTCTGGTCTCCAGCTACGAGTCTGTGGCCGAAATCCTCACCGTTCCGCAGATCACCCCGGTGCCGGGCGCCGCGCCGTGGATGCTCGGCGTGGCCAACGTGCGCAGCAACCTGCTGCCGGTGGTCGACCTCAAACTGTTTCTCGAAGGCGCGCGGAGCGTGCTGCACGAGGGTCATCAGAAGGTGATGGTGCTGCGCCAGCCCGGCGGCGACGTCGCCGTGACCATCGATGAACTCTACGGCCAGCGCTCGTTCATGGACGAGCAGCAGGTCGAGCCCGGCGCGCTCGCCGACGGCCGCTACGGCGGCTTTGTCGAACGCGCCTATGGCATGTCCGGCGACGTCTGGGGCGTGTTCAGCCTCGATCGTCTGGTCCGCACGCCCGAATTCCGTCACGCCGCCGTCTGACGGCGCTTCAACAACCGCAACAGTCAAGAAAACAGATCGAGGCGAGACATGAGCACTCCGATGGACAACGTCGCCGGCAAAGGCCGCAGTCAGAGCACGACCCTGTGGCTGTGGGTCCTGGCCGTGTCGCTGCTGCTGTTCGCGGGCAATACCGGCTACGCGCTGTGGAAGACCGCGCGCTTCGGTGGCGCCAACACCTCCGCCTCGAACCTGCAGGTGAATTCGCAGAAGCTCGCCAACCAGGGCCGCGAAGCGGTCAACGGCGATGCCGCGGCGATGGCCGCGTTCAAGGCGACCAAGTCCCAGATCGAGAGGGACGTCAAACTGCTGAACGACCGTTTCGGCACCGCGCCGGACGTCTCCGGTCCGATCGAGACCGTGACCGCGACCTGGGTGCCGCTGGGCAAGAACGCCGACCAGATCATCGCCTCCGAGCGCACCGTCCTGGCGTTCGCGGACAACGCCAAGCGCTTCACCGACCGCGTGCCGCAGTTGCAGGCGCAGCTCGACGAGGTGGTCCGCGCGATGTCCACCAGCGGTGCGCCGTCCTCGCAGATCTACATCGCCCTGCGTCAGGTGGTGCTGGCCGGCAACTTCGCCCGTCGCGTGGCCGAAATCCGTGCCGGTGGCCAAGGCGCCACGATGGCCGGCGACACGCTCAAGGTCGAGGCCGGCGTGTTCGCGCAGGTGCTCAATGGCCTGCGCAACGGCGACGACGCGCTGAGCGTGCAGAAGCTCAACAATGCCGCCTCGCTGGCCGCCCTCAACCAGGCCAATACGCAGTGGACCGAGATGAAGAAGGACCTCGACGCGATCCTGGCGTCCTCCGAGGATCTGTTCCGCGCCCAGGCCGCGTCGACCGAACTCACGGTCGGTTCCAACCGTCTGCTGGGCGACAGCGAAAGCCTGTTCCGCGCCTTCACCGCGTTCGGCTCGCTGCGCGACACCAGCATCCTCGGCAACATCTGGGTCAGCATCGTGTCCGGCCTGCTCGCGCTGGTCTCGATCGTGTTCCTGGTGTTCTCGCTGAACCGCGCCCAGCGCCGCCGCTACGAAAGCTCGATGGAGCTGAACAACCGCAACCAGGAG
>JBIJAD010000188.1:0-7574 GCA_044345955.1 Lysobacteraceae bacterium | reverse complement strand
TCCGCGCCGCGGCCAAACTGCTGGAAGGCAAGCGCGACATCCCGACCCGACTGTGGGTGGCACCGCCGACCAAGATGGACGCGTCGGAGCTCACGAAGGAAGGCCATTACGGCACCTTCGGCACTGCGGGCGCGCGCATGGAGATGCCGGGCTGCTCGCTGTGCATGGGCAACCAGGCGCAGGCGCGCGAAGGCGCGACGGTGTTCTCGACCTCGACCCGCAACTTCCCGAACCGCCTCGGCCGCAACACCAACGTCTATCTCGGCTCCGCGGAACTGGCCGCGATCTGCTCGCGCCTCGGTCGCATCCCGACCAAGGAAGAGTACATGGCCGACATCGGCGTCATCAACGAGAAGGGCGCCGAGATCTACCGCTACATGAACTTCGATCAGATCGAGGACTACAAGGCGGTCGCGGATACGGTCGCGGCGTGATCGTCAGCGCCTGTTGAGCGTATCGGAGACCCTCCGCGCACCTCTCCGGATCTGTGGCAGCAGGTCCTCAACGCACTCTACATAGAGGAAGCCCGGCGAAAGCCGGGTTTCTGCTTTATTTCCGGCTTGCGGCAAAAGAATGAGGTGTATGCATTACCGCACCGAATTTGTCCGGGGATTCTGGCCAGCGAATCCGAGGAATGTTAGAGATCGGAAGTGTTACTAGGACCTCTTCGTCAATCTTATGGGTAAGCGAAGAATCGATTCTAGAGTAAGAAAACGATGATCTTGGAGGTTCATCTGGTGTGATAAGAAAAGCAAGAGGGAAAAACTTGATCAAAGTAAAAGTGCAATTTGGAATTCCTGCCTGCACCGAAACGTACCCCGCAATTCTGATTACAATTTGGTCGTTGTTTGGATATGGCCAGCAGTAGAGCTTGAGTTCTTCGGGCCATTTTGCTGAGGAATCAAGGAAGTAGTCCGTCAGTGCATTAAAAAGAGGGCCTTTTCGATGACTGTCTATGCCGTGGGCAATCAGATGCCCTATAACGCTTCTAACAACCCTATTAATTTTTGTTTTTACTTCGATCGGTAGGAATAGGTGTTTTTCGATTTTGTCTTTTACTTGATGCGAGAAGTCAATCAACTCCGGATCGTATTCGTATCCAAGTAAGACGTTATTGCAATTCGAGCAAATTGATCTGTACTTGACTCCATTCTGAAAAAACCGATGCGATCTTTTTTCAGGCTGCAGGCCAATAAAGTCCATGATGCTCATAAGGTGAGCTTGTCCTACTTTCGGGCATCCTTTTGGCGGAATGTGATCTTCGGTCAGCTTTTCCAGATTGCCGCATATGTTGCAGACGCCTATTTCTGGTCCGCGTGTCTGCAGTTTCATGCCGTCAATCCAGCAGATCTTCCACCACCACCATCATCGCCCGGCGGCGCAGCAGGAAATCCCACATCGTCCCGCCCATCTGCCGCCACAGCACCGCCGAGCGCAGGGCTGCGAGCAGCAGGGCGCGGATTTCGGCGACCACCTGAGGCTGCTGCAGATAGTGCGGATTGCCCTGCACGATCACCCGCGGCCGCAACTGGCTGATGGTGTCGGCGTAGAGCTGGCCGAGGCTGGAGATCACGTCGGGATGGATGCTGCCCTGACGCTGGGCGCTGTCCTGCAGCCTGCGGATGCCGGTGAGGACCGACGCGGCCATGGTCTCGTCGGCGACGAACCGGCGTTCGACCTGCAGGATCGCCATCGCCAGCTTGGAGAGGGCCTCGTCGGCGCCGCGATCGACCAGCAGTTCGCGCAGCAGCAGCAGGCCGGGGCGCACCGCGGCATCGCCGCCGTAGACCTCGGCGGCGCTGTCGGCATCGATCCGGAACACGCTGTCGAAGGCGATCCGTTCGTTGCTGCCGTCCGCGTGGCCGGTATCTGCGATCTGGCGGACCAGTTTCAGCGCCTGCAGCAGGCCGCCGAGGGCGAGAATCCGGGGAGTCATGTCCGAGGTCATGCGCACAGGATACCGGGACCGCGGCGCGCGGTCAGTCCCGGCCTGGCGCGCCTTCGTCCAGTGGCGCATCCGTGGCCGCGATCACCGCGCCGCCGAGGCAGACCTCGCCGTCGTAGAGCACCAGCGACTGCCCCGGAGTCACCGCGCGCTGAGGACGCGCGAACGACACCGCGAGGCTGCCGTCGTGCCGGACTTCGAGCTCGCAGGCCTCGTCCTGCTGGCGGTAGCGGGTCTGCGCAGTGCAGGCGAAACGCCCGGCCCGCGGCGTACCGGCGATCCAGTGCGCGGTCTCGGTCCAGAGGCGGTTCGAGAACAGATAGGGCGAATCCGCGCCCTGATCGACGATCAGGGTGTTGTCGCGCACCCGCTTGCCGACCACGAACCAGGGCGCCGCCGCGAACCCGCGCACGCCGCCGATGTGCAGGCCCTCGCGTTGGCCGAGGGTGAAGTGGAACACGCCCGGATGCTCGCCGATGCGGCGGCCGTCGGGCGTGACCATCGGCCCCGGCTTCGCCGGCAGGTAGCGGCCGAGGAACTCGCGGAAATCCCGCTCACCGATGAAGCAGATACCGGTGGAATCCTTCTTCTGCGCGGTCGGCAGCCCGGCCTCGGCGGCGATCCGCCGCACCTCGGTCTTGGGCAGGTCGCCGAGCGGGAACAGGGTCGCCGCCAACTGTGTCTGGCCGAGTTGGTGCAGGAAGTAACTCTGGTCCTTGTTGCGGTCGGCGGCGCGCAGCAACTGCCAGGCCCCGTTGCGCTCGCGCACCCGGGCGTAGTGGCCGGTAGCGATGAACTCGGCGCCGAGATCGCGCGCGGCGTCGAGGAAATGCTTGAACTTGATCTCGCGATTGCACAGCACGTCGGGATTGGGCGTGCGTCCGGCGGCGTATTCGGCCAGGAAATGCTCGAACACGCCGGCCCAGTATTGCTTCGAAAAGTCGCGGAAATGGATCGGGATGCCGAGCCGGCCGCAGACCGCGACCGCATCGCGGCGGTCGTCCTCGGCGCGGCAGTCGCCGCTGCCGTCGTCGGCCCAGTTGGTCATGAACAGTCCGGCCACCGATCGCGTCGGGTCGGCGAGCGCCTGATCGCGCAGCAGCAGCGCGGCGACCGAGGAATCGACGCCGCCGGACATGCCGACGATGATGCGGGGCGCAGCCATTGGCAGACGCTCAGGCCAGATGCTGGAGCAGGCCCAGCGGCGAGCGATGACCGGCGAGATGATCGGCCACCACCTGCCAGACCAGCGGGCTGCGGTGGCGGTCGCGGGCCGCGTGCAGTTCGTGCGGGGTCAGCCACAGGGCCTGGACGATGCCCTCGTCGAGGGTCCGTGCCGGATCGTGGCGCTCGGGCTCGGCGGCGAAGGCGAAGCGCAGATAGTGGCGCCCGTTCTCGGGAGCCTTCCATTGATAAGCGCCGAGGAACGCGGTCAGGCGCACGTCCCATCCGGTTTCCTCGCGGGTCTCGCGCAGCGCGGCGTCCTGCAGCGATTCGTCCGGCTCCAGATGGCCGGCCGGCTGGTTCAGCACCAGCCGGCCGTTGACCCGTTCCTCGACGCAGAGCAGGCGGCCGTCGGCGACGACCACCGTGGCGACGGTGACGTCCGGCTGCCAGAAGCGCCCTTCGCGATAAGTCATGCGGCGGACCGGCTCACAGTTCGTCGCGGTCGCCGCTCAGTTCGATCTCCATGTCGTCGGCGACTTCGGCGACGATGTCCATGGCCGCCTCCAACTGCTTGCCGTTCACGTTGTCGGGCAGCTTGATGACGAAATACAGCACGCCGCCGCCGATCTCCCAACTGCCGAACTTGTTGCGGCGGCTGTGTTCGAGCAGTTCCAGCGCCTTGGCGCCGTTGACGCCGTCCTTGTCGACCCGCGCCGCCGGCGCGAACACTTCGCGGATGGTGAAGCCGGCGACCGATTCGGTCTTGCCGCCGACGAAGACCAACTGGGTGCGGCCTTCCTTCGAATAGTTGTAGGTCACGCGAAAATCGCCGTCATCGTCGATCGTGTACTTGATGCCCTGGGCATCCAGCCGCGACTTGACGGAGGCGTCCTGCGCGAAAGCGGCCGGGACGAGCGCGCCGCTGCCCAGAAGCAGCGACAGGGTAAGTGCGAGACGGTACGACGAACGCATGGTGGTGTGCCCCTGGTGACGGTCGGGATGACCGTGTCGTGACGCATTGTGAGCCGGCGAGCGGATGTCGTCCATGGTCCCGCGTCGCGGTCTTCCGCGACTTCCGGTTAGATCGCTGCGGTGCCGATCCGGTCGACAGGCGATGCCCGGCCGGTGGCCCGCCAGGCGACTTTTCCTCGCGTTCGCCGCATGCGGAAGCTGGGCAGGGGAACCCGCGGCGGTGGGGCGGCGTACGACACGCAGGAGGAGCACCCTCATGAAGACCATTCTCCGCAACGCTTCCGGCCTGCAGGCCGCGCTGCTCGCGACCGGCCCGGCGCTCTCGCTCGGCGCCGTCGCCCCCGCCCGGGCCGCGGCGAGCGCCGACTTCCAGGGCCTGCGCAACGGGAACGCGACCTTCACCTGCAGCTTCGACACCCGGCGTCCGGCATGGTGCCCGACACCGAACCGGCCGCCGCGGCCCCGTCCCGCAACTGGACCATGGCGTTTCCGGTCGCCGATCGGCCCCTGCGCCCGGCCGACGGCAGACCGGCGACGGCACGGCCCTTTATAATTCGCGGATGAGCAGGCATCCCGAACACGAGCACGAACACGGCGTGGCCGTCGAGACCGGCCGGCCCGAGCTGGCCCGTCCGCCGCTGTATTCCGTGCTGCTGCTCAACGACGATTACACGCCGATGGACTTCGTGGTCGAGGTCCTGATGCGTTTTTTCAGCATGAATCTGGAGAAGGCCACCCAGATCATGCTCCACGTGCATACCCGCGGCCGCGGCGTGTGCGGGGTGTTCACCCGCGAAATCGCCGAGTCCAAGGTCGCCCAGGTGAACGAATACGCACGCATGCACCAGCACCCCCTGCTGTGCACCATGGAAAAGACCTGAGACCGACCCCACAACGGTCGTCATGGGCCCGATGGCCCGGAACTTGCGTCTGCACTTGCATCCGACCGCGCATTGAGCGCATTGTCATGCGGCATGGACGATGGATCGCAGCGGTTCCGTCGCTGCGGTCGGCGGCTCGGGTACGACGCAGTGTTCCAGATCTTCGGTATTCCGTGGCAGGGCGGGGCGACCCATCCTGCATCTGTAGGATCGATCGGCGGCGCAGGATGTGGCATGGCGGGAAGCGGCGAGGCATGATGTGACACAGCATGATCCGACACGGCATGATGTGGCACGACATGAAGCGACGCGGAACGATGTGACACGGCGCGGCAGACTTGGTCCCGAACGGCAGAACTTCTCGGAGGGCGGCAGCGACCATGTTCAGCAAAGACCTCGAATACGCGATCGGCCAGTGTTACAAGCATGCCCGTGAGGCGCGTCACGAATACATGACCGTCGAGCACCTGCTGCTTGCCCTGCTCGACAATCCCTCGGCGGAGACCGTACTCAAGGCCTGCGGCGCCGATTTCACCCGCCTGCGCGCCGATCTGCAGCACGCGATCGAGACCTCCGTCGCGACCCTGGCAGAAGACGACGCCCGCGACACCCAGGCCACCCTCGGCTTCCAGCGGGTGCTGCAGCGCGCGGTCTACCACGTCCAGTCCTCCGGCAAGAGCGAAGTCACCGGCGCCAACGTGCTGGTCGCGATCTTCGGCGAGAAGGACTCCTACGCTGTCTATTACCTCAACCAGCAGGGCATCACCCGGCTGGACGTGGTGAATTTCCTCTCCCACGGCATCGCCAAGACCGGCGACAGCCCCGAATCGCAGGGCCAGGAGTCTTCCGAGCAGGGCAACGAAGGCGAAGGCGGCGAGGGCCGGAACGACCCCCTGGCCGAGTTCACCACCAATCTGAACGTGCTCGCCCGCGAAGGCCGGATCGACCCGCTGGTCGGCCGCGCCGACGAGATCGAGCGCACCATCCAGGTGCTCTGCCGCCGGCGCAAGAACAACCCGCTGTATGTCGGCGAGGCCGGCGTGGGCAAGACCGCGCTGGCCGAGGGCCTGGCGCGGCGCATCGTCGACGGCGAAGTCCCCGACGTGCTGGCCGGCGCCACCATCTTTTCGCTCGATCTGGGCGCCCTGGTCGCAGGCACCAAGTACCGCGGCGATTTCGAAAAGCGGTTGAAGGCGGTGCTCGCGGCGCTGAAGAAGGTGCCGCAGGCGGTGCTGTTCATCGACGAGATCCACACCATCATCGGCGCCGGTTCCGCCAGCGGCGGCACCATGGACGCCAGCAACCTGATCAAGCCCGCGCTGGCTTCCGGCGACCTGCGCTGCATCGGTTCGACCACCTTCCAGGAATACCGCGGGATCTTCGAGAAGGACCGCGCCTTGGCCCGCCGTTTCCAGAAGATCGACGTGGTCGAGCCGACCATCGGCGAGGCGGTGGAGATCCTGCGCGGGTTGCGCACCAAGTACGAAGCCCACCACAACGTCACCTACGCCGACGACGCGATCCAGGCCGCGGTCGACCTGTCGGTCAAGCACATCAACGATCGGCTGCTGCCCGACAAGGCGATCGACGTGATCGACGAGGCCGGCGCGCGCCAGCAGTTGATGCCGCCGGAGCGCCGCAAGAACCGGATCGACGTCGAGGAGGTCGAGATCATCGTCGCCAAGATGGCGCGGATCCCGGCCAAGCAGGTCAGCGCCTCCGACAAGGACGTGCTGCAGCACCTCGAGCGCAATCTCAAGATGGTGATCTTCGGTCAGGATCCGGCGATCGAGACCCTGACCTCGGCGATCAAGCTCGCCCGCTCGGGCTTGGGCAACCCTGACAAACCGATCGGCAGCTTCCTGTTCGCCGGCCCCACCGGCGTGGGCAAGACCGAAGTCACGCGCCAGTTGGCGCTGCAGCTCGGGATCGAGCTGGTCCGCTTCGACATGAGCGAATACATGGAGCCGCATTCGGTCAGCCGCCTGATCGGCGCGCCCCCGGGCTACGTCGGTTTCGACCAGGGCGGCCTGCTGACGGAAGCCGTGACCAAGAAGCCGCACTCGGTGCTGCTGCTCGACGAGATCGAGAAGGCGCACCCCGACGTCTTCAACGTGCTGCTGCAGGTGATGGACCACGGCACGCTGACCGACAACAACGGCCGCAAGTCCGACTTCCGCAACGTGATCATCATCATGACCACGAACGCGGGCGCCGAGACGATGAACAAGTCGACCATCGGCTTCACGACCAAGCGCGAGCAGGGCGACGAGATGGGCGACATCAAGCGCCTGTTCACGCCCGAGTTCCGCAACCGGCTCGACGCCATCGTGAACTTCCGGTCGCTCGACGAGGAGATCATCCTGCGCGTCGTCGACAAGTTCCTGCTGCAGCTCGAGAGCCAGCTCGCCGAGAAGAAGGTCGAGGTCACCTTCACCGACGTGCTGCGCAAGCACCTGGCCCAGACCGGCTTCGACCCGCTGATGGGCGCGCGCCCGATGCAGCGCTTGATCCAGGACACGATCCGCCGCGCACTGGCCGACGAGTTGCTGTTCGGCCGCCTGGTCGACGGCGGCCGCCTGACGGTGGACCTCGACGACAAGGGCGAG
>JBIJAD010000187.1:0-7586 GCA_044345955.1 Lysobacteraceae bacterium | reverse complement strand
CGAGAACTGCAGGCCGTCGCCGTTGTTGGTGAAGTTGGCGTCGACCTGGGTGGACCCACCGTTGGAGGTGGTCTGACGCAGGCCGGCGGACACTTTCTCGATATCGGACATCGTGTTGCGCTCCATGGCAGGGGATGAGCGCAGGGTAAGCACCTCTCCGCCGACGGCGCCTCACGTTGCGATCACGGTTTCCTCTCGATCGCGACCCGTACTCGCAAGCGATTGATCTAATTGGAAAAATATCCTGCCGAGAGACAATTTCGAGAGATCGTCGGGCGCACCGGGCGGCGGCAGCCACCCCCTGCATGCCCTCAAAAGCGGAAGTGCATCGCGAGGTGATCCGCCGCTTCGGTCGCTTTCCGCATCGCAACCGCGGCTTGGCGCGAGGAAGACCTCGCGTGGCAGGAGGCGGACGCGGGGTTTTGAAGCGTTCGTTGCGCAGCATGCGTCCACCGGTATTTACCGCGGCTTCCGCCGCCATCAACGCATGGGGCGGCCGTGGGCCGCCCTGCGGGTCGCGTTCGAGGCACGAGGCGGGTCGGGTCGTCGCAAGGGCGGGGCGAAGCCGGCTCTATGGCACTCGTCGTGAACTTCCTGCGCGATCAGTCATCATTCGACGACAAGCTTGTCGTTGCCGTTGCAGGCATAGGTCTGGCCCTCGTGCCTGAAGGCGAGATAGGCGTTGTATGTCCCCTGAGGCAAGCCGGAGGTGTCGGCGATGAATTCGAAGCCGGATTCGCGCAGCGCAGATGCACCGTGACTGATCACGAGATCCTTGCGCTCGACCCCGGTGGGCACGCGGTACACCCAGACACGACTGCTGCCGTCCTCCAGCAGCAGGCGGAAATCGATCGTTCCGGGAACGGCGTTCTTGTCGGCCGTCGCGATCCAGCCCGACACGGTCAATGGCGCGTTCCGCGGTATTCGGAACGGCGTTCCGGCGTTCGAAACCCGACCTTCATGCATGAAGCTTTCCGTGCGGCAGCTCGATACGGACACGCCCGGACCCAGCGTGGCCAGATCGCTTCTTGCGGGGCGGACGACGCTCAATGCATCCGCCCCGAAGGGATCGACACCCGATGGCGCATTCGCGAGCAAGCCGGCCTTGTCGCCATAGAGAAGGTAGCCGCGTGCGCGCAGCAATCCGATGCACTTCCTGATGACCTTGTTGAATTTTTCGTTGTCCTGCCAATTCAGCTCGGCGACGTAACGCTCGACGATGGCATCGGCAGGCAGCTCGGCGCGGAATGCACGAGTCAATTCCCTGCGGATCCTGTCGGTTTCGGCCAGATGCATGTAACGCCATTCGGCATTCGCGACATAGGACTTCGCGCCGATCGTCAACAGCGCCAGCGCGAGGGCGCCATGCACGAATCGGTTCCCGATTTGGGTCGAGACCACGATCCAGGCCGAAATCAGCAACGGAATCATCAGGAAGCCGTAGTGCAGGCCGATCAATGGATCCCAGCCGTCGTGGAACTTCGAGCGGCCAGCGCCGACCGCAGCGGCAACCACGCATGTCGCGACCGACACCAGGATCATGACCGTCACCGCCGGATCGAGCCGACGCGCGATCGAACTCCTGATCGCCATGGCGACCGACCATGCCAGCATCGCGAAAATCAGCCCGGCCTTCCAGATCGTGCCGGACAGCGAATAGTAGGCAAACGCCGACCCCAGGAGGCCGAAAGCGAATTGGGCGGACTTGCCGACATCCAGGGCCGCACTCGAGGCATTCGTCGGCGACCACGCCAGCAGCATCGCCACGCACAGGCATGCGGCCACCGCGTACAGCCACACCGCTGCGCGCGGAAGCTCGGGCAACTGTTTCCGGTGCAGCCACAGCACCGCCGGACTCGAGATCAGCAACGCCGCCGAGACCAGCAGGCCATTCATGCCGCACAGCGCGGCCGCCACGATCGCGACGAGCGCGCACACGATCCAGGACGTTCTCGGTTTTCGTACGTAACCGACTGCGGCGAAAGCGAATACGCTCAGGAACAGCACCGAGGAGAGAAACTGGAACTGGAAGCCCCACGTCAACGGAGAGTTCGCCGGGGCGAGCAGCAGCAGCGGGATGATCGCATCGCCGACCGAACGCCTGCCGCGTATCTGCCTCGCGATTTCCAGCCACAGGATCGCAACGATCGCGGTCACCAGCGCGTTGAACGCGATCAGATACCGGAAATCGAATCCGAACGCTTTCAACAGCGGGAATTGAATCGCTTTCTGCAGCGGAATGCGATGATCGTTGTGCTGCCGCGCAATCCAGTCGAAGAGTTCCTTGAGGTCGTATTCCAGCGCCAGAACGAGGACCCAATCGTCCGAGCTCGGCCAGAATCTCGACTTCGGCACAAACTCCACGAGGAGATAGATCAGCGCGAACGCCAGCGGCGCATAACACAGCAGGAATCCCAGGCGGCACGCCATCGGGCTCCCGGCATCGATCGCGGGGCCTGGCGATCCTCGAACTTCACCGCCGATATCGCGCTCGGACTCGCTCACCCTTCCAGGCACCTGATCACTCTCCTGAATCGTCGACCTTCGGCCGCCATTCGAACCCCCGCGCGCAGCCCACGCCATCGTCGGGCGCGTCACGAAATCGCTCAACGAACGCTGCGCTCAAGGCCGCATGCCACAGGCGGCTTCATGGCCGGACTCGCGGCCATGAAGCAAACCGTTCTCTGCCCTATTTCCCGAGCTGCTGCCAGAGGAAGGTGTAGGCCAGCGCCCGCATGTGCGCTTCCTGCTGGTTGTTGGCGGAGCCGCCGTGGCCGCCCTCGATGTTCTCGTAGTAGCGCACGTCGGCGCCCATCGCCTCCATCTTCGCCATCATCTTGCGCGCGTGTCCCGGGTGGACGCGGTCGTCGCGGGTCGAGGTGGTGAACAGCACCGGCGGGTACTTCGCCCCGTCCTTGAGCAGATGGTAGGGCGAGAAGGTGCGGATGAATTCCCAGTCCTTCGTATCCGGGTCGCCGTACTCGGCCATCCACGAGGCGCCGGCCAACAGCTTGGTGTAGCGCTTCATGTCCAGCAGCGGCACCTGGCAGACGATCGCGCCGAACAGCTCCGGATACTGCACGATCATGTTGCCCATCAGCAGGCCGCCGTTGCTGCCGCCCTGGGCGCCGAGGCGTTTGGGCGAGGTGATCTTGCGCGCGAACAGGTCCTGCGCCACCGCGGCGAAGTCCTCGTAGGCCTTGTGCCGGTTGGCCTTGAGCGCGGCCTGGTGCCAACGCGGGCCGTACTCGCCGCCGCCGCGGATGTTGGCCAGCACGTACACGCCACCCTGCTGCAGCCAACCGCGACCGGCCATCGCCGGATAGCTCGCGGTGTAGGACACCTCGAAACCGCCGTAGCCCCAGAGGAGGGTCGGCGTGCTGCCGTCCATCTTCATGTGCTTGGGGCGAACGATGAAATACGGCACGCGGGTGCCGTCCTTCGAGGTCGCGAACTGCTGCTCGGCGACCAGACCTTCGGCGTCGAAGAACGCCGGCATCGCCTTGAGTTTTTCCGGCTTGCGGCCGATCTCCACCAGCGACAGCGAGGTCGGGGTGAGGAAATCGGAGGTGGTCATCCACAGCGCGTCGCTGTTGTCCGGATCGACCGCGCTGACGCTGGTGGTGCCGACCGCGGGGACGCCTTCGATCAGGCTCTGGCGCCAGCCACCCTCGCCCAGCGGGGTCAGCACCCGGATCCGGCTCTTGACGTCGCTGAGCAGGGTCAACACCAGATGGCCGCGCGTCCAGGCGTGGCCGGACAACGAGGTGCGCTCGTCCGGGGCGAACACCACGTCGAAGTCGCGGCTGCCGGCCATGAACTTGTCGAAATCTATCGCCAGCAGCGAACCGGCTTCGTAACTGCGGTCCTTGAGCTTCCAGGGCTCGCGCAGTTCCAGCGTCATCCACTGGTTGTGGACCACCTTGTTGGCCGAGTTGGGCACATCGAGCTTGGCCAGCTTGCCGTCCTTGCCGCGCAGGTACAGCTCGTCGTTGTAGAAGGCGATGGTGCGGCTGACGAAGCTGCGCTCGTAACCCGGGGTGAGGTCGTGGAACGCGGCGATGTACATGTCGTCGGGCTTGCCCTCGTACACCATCTTGGCCGAGGCCATCGGCGTGCCGCGCTTCCACTCGCGCACGGTACGGGGATAGCCCGACTCGGTCATCGTGCCGGCGCCGAAATCGGTGAAGACGTAGACGGTGTCGCGGTCGACCCACTGCAGACCGCCCTTGGCTTCGGGACGGAAGAAGCCATCCTGCACCCAGGTCTTGCTCTCCAGATCGAACTCGCGGGTGACGTCGGCGTCGGCGCCGCCGCGCGAGAGCGCGACCAGACAACGTTCGTACTGCGGCTTGAGACATTCTGCGCCGTGCCAGACCCAGTTCTCCTTCTCGGCGGCGTTCAGCGCGTCCAGGTCGATCACCGTTTCCCAGGCCGGGTCGGCCTTGCGGTACTCCTCCAGCGTGGTCCGCCGCCACACCCCGCGCGGGTTTTCCTTGTCGCGCCAGAAGTTGTAGTAGAAGCGGCCGATCTTCTGCACCGCCGGAATGCGCGCATCGGAATCGAGGATCGCGAGCAGGTCGGCTTCCAGCTTCTTGAACTCGGGCGTGGTGGCGATCTCGGCCTCGGCGCGGGCGTTGCGCTCACGCACCCAGTCCAGCGCCTTGGGGTCCTCGACGCCTTCGAGCCAGAGGTAGGGATCTTCGGCGGCGGTGTCGGACATGGGCGCGGGCTTGGCGGCGGCAGGCTTGGCGGAGGCGGAAGACGCGGCGCGGACATCGGTCGGCGAACCGACGGCGCCGAGCACGACGGCGCAGCCGACCGCCAGGCCGACTGCGAGACGGAGTTGCGGAGACTGTGACATGCGGAAACCCGGAACGTGTACCGGCTGTAGCCCGGCGGGGCGGTCACGCTAGCACAGCCGGCCCCGCCCCCGACCTGCCGGAAGTGCTGCGTCGATGGCGCGAAAGTCCACCCGGGGCTTTCCAGGCGGTCGCACGTGCGGCGCGTGTCCGGACTGGCTCTCGCCGGATCAATCACTTGCGTGATCGATTGGCGGGCGGCACATCCTTGCGCCGCGGCGACCACCACGTGTTCAGTATCGCCTTCGACGTGGCGCGGGGCAGGAGAGGCGGGGCCGGCGGACGTGGTCCCGTGGGCTCAGGCCGCCCGGCGTCGCGCCACCGTGGGGGCACGGTGCCGGGGCAGCGTGCGCGTGGCGGGCAGCCGATGCACCCGGGCCGAGGGCCGTGCCACCAGTGCAGCATCGGCACGACGGCGCAGCCCGCGGGCCACGGCCCAGGCGCACAGCGGCAGCGTCAGCAGCCAGAACGGCGCCCAGCCGAACATCGCACCGGCATCGCGCGCCCCGGAGAAGGAGAGCATCGCGACCACGGCCAACACGGCGGCGCCGAGCAGGGCCTGTTCGATGCGGGAGAGGACGATCGCGTGCTGTTGCGCTGCGGAGGACTTCGACATGGCGGGGCTCCGACGGGGACCGACGCCAGTGTCCGCGGCCGGCGTCTCGCGGACTGAGACATTCCGCCATCCGTGCGATCATGCCGGCGCACGCCCCGGAGCCCACCGCATGCTGCTCGCGACCCTGCTCGCCACCCAACTCACCGCGGTCGAACCCGCCTTCGCCGCCGCCAAGGCGCGCGCCGACGAATACGAATCGCTGCTGGCGCCGCGCGATCTGCAGACACTGGTCGAAGCGCAGGGCCGTGCGCTCTCGGCCGCGCTGCAGGTCTGCGGCCCGGCTCCGGCCCGCGCGGCCCCGGTCACGATCGTGCTGCGGGTGAATCGCGACGGCCTGCCGGAAAGCAGCTGGCGCCACGGCGAGACCGACTTCGCCACCTGCATGGAACGCGAACTCGCCGCCGCGCGGCTGCCGGTCGCGGCGGGCAAGGCGTTCTATACATCGTACGAGTTGTCGTTCGCGCCCTGAGCGCCTCGCCGACATCCCTGCGCAAATGCCTGAATCCGGCCTCCGCACGAATTCTCCTCCGCACCGCGGACGCAGTTCGCGCCGACCTGCGCTGCCTCGGGCGACAGCGTCTGCACGTCGCAGCGGGACGACGGTGATCGTCGCAGCGGACCCGTTCACTGGACATCGACCATGAGAATCCTCGCACGCACGATCGCCGTCGGCGCGATGCTCGCAGCGTCCGGTTGTTTCACCGACTACGAAATGCGGGCGTTCTCGCCACCGGACGGCAGCTTCACGATCTCCGTTCCGGCGACGCCGCGGCAGCAGTCGAGAACCTACGACACGCCGGAGGGGAGAGTCACGCTGCACTCGTATTCCGTGGAATTCGACGACGTGATGTTCGGCGTCAACGTGTCGGAACTGCCGCCGGCAGCCGCGAACGAGCCCGATCCCGAGATCCGGCGGGCCATGTTGGCCGCCGGCCGCGACGGCATGCTCGCAGCGAACGGTTGGCGACTGCGCGAGGAAATCGGCGATCGCATCGACCTGTCGATTTCGAAATCGATTTCCGGCACCCGGGTCACCGCCACCACGCCCGGCGAGACGCACGAGGTCACCGTCAGGATCTTCATCCACGACGGGCGCGGTTATCAGGTCATCGCGGTCGTGCCGAAAGACGCTTCCTACAATCAGGAGGTCTACTCGGTGAAATTCCTGGAGTCGTTCAAACCGGGCGGCTGATGCCCATGGCCTCGCCGGTCGCGACTCACGCTCTCCGGACGCGCCGCAGCCTGCGCATCCGCCGAAACGGCGGCGTATCATTCGGACATCCGCCGAACGGCGCCCGATGGACTGCGACCATGCGCACCGACCCGATCCGCCTGCTGTTCGCCGCGATCGTGCTGTGGAGCGCCGCGATCGCGCCCTGCCATGCGCAGAAGATGAAGCCGGTCGCGCCGGAGACGCGCTTCGAGCTGCCGTTGCTGGAACTGCAGTCGCCCGCGGGCAAGGGCTGGCTGACGGTCGACACCGGTGCCGACGGCCGCTTCTTCATGCGCGAAGCCGATGATCGCTACGCCACGGTCGCGGCGACGGTGACCTTCTTGCCGCTGGAGCCGGACCTGGACCGCGCCGGATTCGAGGCGCTGATCCGCGAGGAGGTCGTGCGTCAGGCGCCCGTCGATCGCTTCGAACCGGTGGAATCCTCGCTGGAATACGACGAGACCCGCGGTTATCCGTGCATCCGCTATGCCGGCGTCGTCCGCGACACCGCTGCGCAGGTCGGCGGCAGCCGCACCCGCAGTCTGATCCTGGATGTGCTGGCGCTGTACTGCCGCCATCCGCACGATGCGACCCGCGGCTTCGCGCTGGTGTACTCGCACCGCGGCCCGAAGCGCGATCCGGCGCTGGCCGCGGATGCGACGCGGTTCTTCGCGACGGTGAAGCCGACACCTCCGGCGTCGCCCAGTCCATAGGGTGCGCCTTGGCCTGAGGTCTCCCCACCTTTTCTTTTGAAAAATCGCGGAATGATGCGCTCGCAATGGTATCCGCCAGCCGGCGAGGGTTTTGATCTTGATCTACCGGGGCCCCTGGTTGCGGCGGGATTCGCGGATCAGGCCCGCAGGGCGCGCGACAGGAAGTCGCGCGTTTTTCGACA
>JBIJAD010000271.1:0-5474 GCA_044345955.1 Lysobacteraceae bacterium | reverse complement strand
ATGCGCAAGGTGCCGCTGGCCGACGATGTCGAGCCGATGGTGGTCGCGCGCGGCACCCCGGGTTTCTCCGGCGCCGATCTGGCCAACCTCGTCAACGAGGCGGCGCTGTTCGCCGCGCGCGAGAACGCGCGCGAAGTGCGCATGGATCATTTCGACCGCGCCCGCGACAAGCTGCTGATGGGCACCGAGCGCCGTTCGATGGTGATGAGCGACGAGGAGAAGACCCTCACCGCCTATCACGAGGCCGGTCACGCGATCGTCGGCCGTCTGGTGCCGGAACACGACCCGGTCTACAAGGTCTCGATCATCCCGCGCGGCCGTGCGCTGGGCGTGACCATGTATCTGCCGGAAGGCGACAAGTACAGCATCAACCGCACCGCGATCGAATCGATGCTCTGCTCGCTGTACGGCGGCCGTGTCGCCGAGGAGCTGATCTTCGGCGTCGAAAAGGTCACCACCGGCGCGTCCAACGACATCGAGCGCGCGACCAAGATGGCGCGCAACATGGTCACCAAGTGGGGCCTGTCCGACGAACTCGGCCCGATCGCCTACGCCGAGGAAGAGGGCGAAGTGTTCCTCGGTCGCAGCGTGTCGCAGCACAAGAACGTCTCCGACGAGACCGCGCGCAGGATCGACGAGGTCGTGCGCGGCATTCTCGACAAGGCCTACGGGCGGACCACGACCATCCTCAACGAGAATCTCGACAAGCTGCATACGATGGCCAAGCTGCTGCTGCAGTACGAGACCATCGATGCGCCGCAGATCGACGCGATCATGGAAGGCCTGGAACCGCCGCCGCCGGCCGGTTGGGGCAAGTCCGGCAGCGGCAAAGACGACAGCCTGCCGCGTCCGCCGACCCCGGTGATCGGCGGGCCGGCGGCGACGACCTGAGGTTGCGTGTCATCGCTTCGCGCTGACGCCCCAAGGTTCTCTGCGCGAACCTTGGGCCCCGCTCCGTAGCCTCCAAATCCCCGCGCTGCCGCGCGCCCCCTTTACTAAACCTGATTAGCGTCGAATCTCAGCCAGCGATCCACCCGGAGCCTAGAAAGGTGGCATCTGTCGAAGGGAGATGCCCCCATGGCGATGAATCGGGTTCAATTCCAACGCGGGCTCTCATTGCCGCAGTTCCTGGAACAGTTCGGTACCGAGGAGCAGTGCCAGGATGCCTTGCTCAAGGCCCGTTGGCCACAAGGATTCGCTTGCCCGGCCTGCCAATGCCAGCAGGCTTCGCGGTTCGTACGCGGCTGTCAGACCTTATGGCAATGCCAGCAATGCCGGGTGCAGACGAGCCTGACCGCCGGCACGCCCCTGGCGGGGACCAAGTTGCCGCTGCGCCTGTGGTGGCTGGCGATCTATCTGGTGGCGCATGCCAAGAACGGGATTGCGGCCATGGAGCTGGGGCGACAATTGGGGGTGTGCTACCGCACCGCGTGGCGACTCAAGCACAAACTGATGGCGGCAATGACCGATCGCGAAGCCGGGCGGCAATTGGCCGGGCTGGTGCAGATCGACGACGCCTACCTGGGCGGTGAGCGCAGCCGCGGCACCGGTGCACAGCAATGGGAGAACAAAGTCCCTTTCATCGCCGCAGTCTCGACCCGGGCCGGGCGACCGCAGCAGGTCCGGTTTGATTGCGTTCCCCACTTCCAGCGCCAACGGCTCAAGGAATGGGCCGAACAAGCCCTCAGCCCGGGTGCGAGTATCGTCAGCGACGGCTTGACGGCCTTCACCGGCGTCACCTGGGCGGGAGTGCCGCACGAGGCGATTGTCAGCGGCGGCACACGCAAAGCAGCGCAGCAGCCGCGTCTGCGTTGGGTCAACACCATCCTGAGCAATCTCAAGACCGCCCTGAGCGGCACCCAGCACGCCATCAAATTCGCCAAATACGGCCCCCGCTACCTCGGCGCCTATCAATACCGCTTCAACCGCCGGTTCGATCTACCTGCCCTGATTCCGCGACTGGCGGTGGCCTTGATCCGCCACGGCCCGCTGACCGAGGGGGACCTGCGGGCCGTGTCTGAGATTCGACGCTAATCAGGTTTGGAAAAGGGGGCCGACGCCGCGCAGCGGCGGCGGGGGGATTCGCTGTTCGCGCGATGTCTCCGAAGCGCAGGCTCTCAGACGACCTCCCAATGCCCGCCCTTCTGCGGGCCGACGTACCGAAGCCGGCCGCGCTCGCGCAATCGGCGCGCGGCGCGTTCGATGGCGCTGACCGATTTGCCCAGATGGGCGGCCGCTTCGGCCAGGGTGGCCGCGGGCTGCGCCGCGAGCACGGCCAGCAGTGCATCGTCGGTCGTGACGCGCGCTTTCACCGGCGCTTTCACCGGCGCATTGACCGGCACTTGCGCCGGCGTCTCACGCACGCCGTCCGCCTCCAGCGCCTGTCGCAAGGCATCGTCGATGGCCTCCAGCATGAAGCGGATGAAGCCGCTGCAGTCGCTGGTGCGGTCGGCCTCGCCGAGGGTGCGGTAGTAGTCGTCCTGCCGCTGCCGGATAACGGTTTCAACCGGGAGATAGGCCAGCATCGGTTGCCAGCGGCTGAGGATCAGGGTCTGCCACAGACGTCCGATGCGTCCGTTGCCGTCGCTGAAGGGGTGAATGAATTCCAGTTCGTAATGCACCGCGGAGGACGCGATCAACGGGTGCGCCTCGGTCCGCGAAAGCCAGCCAAGCAGATCCTTCAGCAGCCGCGGCAACTGGCTGGCCGGCGGCGCCATGTGCAGCAGACGTTCGCCGCGATAGATGCCCACGCCGCCGCGGCGCAGGCGACCGGCATCGTCGGCCAATCCCTGCATCAGCAGGCCGTGCGCCGCGCACAGATCGTCCCGTCGGGCCGGGTCCCACTGCGGCATCGCATCGTAGGCGGCGAAGGCGTTCTTGACCTCCTGGATCTCGCGCGGCAGGCCCAGCACCGGCTTGCCGTCCAGCACCGCCGTCACCTGCGCCAGCGTCAGCGTGTTCTGCTCGATCGCCAGCGACGCCTGCACGCTGCGGATGCGATGGTCGCGCCGCAACTGTGGCTGCAGCGCATCACGGCTGACCTCGCGCCAGCGCCCCAACCGCTCGGCGATCTCCGCCACCTGGCCCAGCATGGTGTAGTCGAGCGTGAACGGGGGCGCGTAGCGGGTCATTCAACCATCCTCGCGAATGTCCAGCGCTGGCAGCGCGGCGACGATCTGCTGGGTTTCGAGGCTGACGGTGATGACGCGCTGGAACAACTCCATCGGGTAGGCCGGGTTGCCCATGGTTTCGATGGCCCAGTCGTTGGCGTCGTTGACGATGCCGCTGGCCTTGTCCACGCGCACGGCCTGGCGCTCCATCACCCAGTCGAGCGCGGTCTTGCCGTTGACCACATAGCCCCAGGCCTCGTCGGGGATGCCGCGCAGCGTGATCTTCGCGTTGTAGACCACCACGCTGCGGTCGTCGATGTTTTTGCCGGTCTCGGGGTCCTTCTTCTTGGCGAACTTCATCTTCTCGACACGGTAGTCCGCGTCGGACAGCGGGCCTTTGGCCTCGATGGTCAGCGGGTATTTGTCCACCGTCTCGTAATTCAGATGCAGGTCCGCCAGCGCGCGGCCGGCCTTGCTGAACGACCAGAAGTCGGCGGCGCTGCGCACGCGCGGAATGCGCGGCAGCTCCTTGCTCAGGTTGTCGGCATAGCGTTCGCGGTAGTCCGGCGAATGCAGAATGCCGTAGACGTAGTAGAACAGGTCTTCCTTGCTGATGGTTTCGTTCGGATAGGCGGATTGGAAGTGGGCGAGACCGCCGTCGGTGATGGCGTCGCGGCGGCGGGGAATACTGCTGGACTGCTCGGCGAACAGCCCGCCTTCTTCTTGTTGGGCGGCCTCATCGTATAAATAGAGAGGAAAGCACTGTGATCCGGCGATGAAGTGGTAATTCGGCACATCTTTAGAAAATAAACAACTGAATCCTGCAGCTTCGCCTAATCCGGTCAGACAGATGACCCTGTTATCTGCACTCGCCCCAGGAAACAGACGCGGCATCTGATATACCCTTTCATTGAACCTACGATTGAAATAGAGCCACTGTTTCGTGAAGGGACGGTAGAGACTCATTACGGAAGACATGGGCTCGTACTCGAAGAGGCGCCCCTTACTTAGTTCCTGCTTTAGGTTTGCAGTCCAACTGATACGGCCCGCGTCAGTATCGACAAAGCCATCGACCGCATGGTCGCGCTGCTTTCTGGAAAGTCCAATATGACTGCTTTCGAAGCGCGCCACCTCGGCATTATAGAATCCGATCATTCCACGCATGTTTGCATCCAGCTTTCTTGCGCTGGCGTTGCAGGCCCAAGCGTCTCGCGCCGTCAGGACACCCTGCGAGAAATTGTCGAACAGCTTGATCGCATCACCTCTCTTGTCACCAAGTACTATGAACCGTCCGAAACTATCGTCGCGCTGCTTCAGCCAGTCACCATGCTCATCAGGCACGATAGACTTCCACTCCTCGATGCCGGAAACACTGGAGTATGCAGCGATCCTATCGAGCTTCTCCTCTCGACTGAGATAGTCGCCGATGTCATGGAAGAAGATGCAGCCATGCCGAGCGGCTTCTGGATTTTTGACCAGCAGAGAGATGGCGATGGGCGCACGGCTTCCCACACCGAAGACATTGTCTTTCTCCTTACGCCGCATCTCTCCGCTAGTTCTTGCATTACCTCTCAAGTGGAACACATACAGGTTCGAAAACTCCTCAGCGAGGCACTTCCGCAGCCCATCCGCCGTGTTTGCTTCCACCCAGCCCGCATTGGTCACAATCCCGATAACTCCAGTCTTGCCGATGCGATCACTAGCCCACCGGATAGCCCGGATGTAGCTGTCATAGAGCCCTTTGGCAAGCGTGGCCTCGGATCGGGCCACATAAGTGGAACGAATGCGCTCATCAAGCGAGAGGTAAGCAACTCTCTTAGTATCCTCACTCTCTTCCTTCTGTCCGATGGAATAGGGCGGATTACCAACAATAACACGGATGTCCAGCGCCTTCTGTCGCCGGCGCCGTTTACTGTTATCCACCAGCAGTGCATCGACGAGATCCTCTTTCTCGTACATCTGGAAGGTATCCGTGAGGCAGATGCCCTCGAACGGCACGTACTCGCCGCCGACGATGTCATGATACGTCGCTTCGATATTGATCGCGGCGATGTAATAGGCCAGCAGCACGATTTCGTTGGCGTGAATCTCGTGCTTGTATTTATGTTTGAGCTGCTCCGGCGAGATCAGCCCGATCTGCATCAGTCGGGTGATGAAGGTTCCGGTGCCGGTGAACGGGTCGAGGATGTGGACATTCTTGCTGCCGAGGGTCTCGCCGAACTCGGTCTTGAGGATGTGGTTGACGCTGCGCAGGATGAAATCCACCACCTCGACCGGGGTATAGACGATGCCCAGGCGCTCGGTCATCTTCGGGAATGCATTCTTGAAGAACTTCTCATACAGCTCGACCACGATCTTCTGCTT
>JBIJAD010000010.1:0-27017 GCA_044345955.1 Lysobacteraceae bacterium | reverse complement strand
GTCGCGGGTCTCGCCGACGCAACTGCGCAGCGTGACGCCGCTGATCTTCGCCGGGTCGCTGCTGCCGCTGGTGGCGGTGCTGTTCATCGGCGACGGCAAACACGGCAATCACTGGATCAATCTCGGCGTGTTCTATTTCCAGCCGGCGGAACTGCTCAAGCTGACCCTGCCGATGATGGCCGCGTGGTATCTGCACCACGAACGGCTGCCGCCGCGGTTCGGCACGGTGCTGATCGCCGGGGGCATCGTCGCCACGCCGACCCTGTTGATCCTGCTGCAGCCGGACTTCGGCACCGCGATGCTGGTCGCGGCCAGCGGCGCGTTCGCGCTGTTCCTGGCCGGGCTGTCGTGGCGCTGGTTCGCGGTCGCCGGCGCCAGTGTCGCCGCCGCCGCGCCGGTGGCCTGGTTCTGGATGCTGCGTCCATACCAGAAAGACCGCATCCGCACCTTTCTCGATCCCGAATCCGACCCGCTCGGCACCGGTTGGAACATCATCCAGTCCAAGATCGCGATCGGCTCCGGCCACTGGACCGGACAGGGCTGGGGCGAGGGCTCGCAATCGCATCTGGACTATCTGCCCGAACACACCACCGACTTCATCTTCGCGGTACTGGCGGAGGAATTCGGCTGGATCGGCGTGACCATCACGCTCGCGCTGTACCTGTTCGTGGTCGGTCGCTGCCTGTGGATCGCCAGCGAAGCCCGCGACACCTACTCGCGGCTGCTCGCCGGCGCGCTCGGCCGCGCGTTCTCGGTCTACGTGATCGTCAACGCCGGCATGATTTCCGGCCTGCTGCCGGTGGTCGGCGTGCCCATGCCCCTGCTCAGCTACGGCGGCACCGCCGCGGTCTCGCTGCTCGCGGGGCTGGGGGTGGTGATGGCGATGAAGGATCGGCGCTAGACGAAGCCGCCAGCGATACTGGCGCCGACGATCCATCAATCGTCGCATTCCCGCGATGCGATCGATTTGATGCCCATGTGCGCCCACGAGACGGCGTTCCTCTCGTTACGGTCGACATACCGGATACTCCTTTCGGTCGTCGAAGCTGCCGACGCCATGGCAGCGAGGCAAACGGCCATGGCCCAGGACGAAAAATTCAGGAAGTCGCAAAGCACGCAATGGACCAAGGCCGTGTTGATGGACTGGTCGGGTCTCGGGCCGGAAAATGTTCTGCTCGACGCGCCGTTCACCAGTCCGCCGTTTCCGGATACCGTGAATCTATTGCGCGTTGCACTCAACAAAAAATTTGCTGCGAACTCGCCGGGCTTCACTCCAATCTCTGCGCAGGAATGGAAGCAGAAAATCAAGCAAACGAATCCTGCCCAGGCAGACAAGGCTTCCAGGATTCGCGACATCAGGGACCTCTGTCATGCGCATCGTTGAGACGCTGGCGATCTTGTTGTGGTGTTTGGCTGCGACAGAGGCGATCGCGCAGGCCGCACCTGCCAACCCATGCCTCGATCTGAAGGCAAGGACCGAGCACGACAGGCGGAGAATCGACGCCGATGTCGAGGCTTTCGATTCCGATCGGAACAATGTCATCGATGCCGAAGAATACAGAAATTATCTCCTTGCCTGCGACCGCGGAATCGCCTCGCTCCAGAATCAGGGTGCTCGCGAAGAGCGGATAGCCGAGCGTTTCGAGGAGATCGTGCACGCGTATCGAAAGAACGACTCGATAAAGACTCGTGAGCAGGTTCCCGGCGTACCCGAACTCGAATCCGCGCCGATAGCCGTGGTGCAGAACTACGCCAATCAGATCGACCTTCTTCACCCCTACAAGACTACGCCCATCGTTGCGGACGGGCCTGGTTTTACCTTCGCCCGTCAAGTTCTCGATACGCGAAATCCGTTCGCGAAAGACCCTGCGGCGATCGCCCCGTTTCTGATCGCCTACAGGAACGATCGCAGAGCCGGAAAAGAGTCCGGTGTGGTGCTCGGGGTGATCGGATACGGGCCATGGGAGTGGGGCGAGAACATGCAATGGCAATCTTCAGTGGCCGCGAATTTCGATGTCGACACAGCGTTGGATCCGGAAAAGTCCACGATCTCGATTGGACCGGAGGTACGTTATTACGGTCTGGTCGAGAAGGCCGATGCAGGCAATTATGATGGCTATACGTTGCTGCTTGCACCAACCTATCAAACGGATGGGAATGGCGATCGTGACGTGCTGTCGCTGAAAGTCGAGGTTGGCTTTGCCGGCGAGCGATTCGGCCGCGCCAATCAATGGTTGCAATTCGGTGGCGGCGACGGCGCCTTCAGGCGGGACAAGGGCGCTTTCCGCTGGAGTCCGACGATCAAGCTCATCTGCGGAGACGTACGCGACGACGGCGGCAATGCATCTCTGGCGGAGATCAGGGCGGACGGAAGCTATTGCCGAGCCCATCATGCTGCGCAACTCGTATGGGTCGCTGCCGCTGATGGCAAGGTGGACTGGCAGGCTCGCATGGCATACGAAGGGGCCCACGATCTGCGACGCCATTGGAACCGAAATTACGCAGAGCTGGAACTCTCAGTCGCTCGCAAACTCAGTCCAGTGCGGTTTGTCATTCTTTATCGGCGCGGCAGGCCGGCTCCCGCCTTCGATCAAAAAGACGAACTTCTGGTTGGATTCGGTTTCACGAAGTAGATGCCATTCGACGAATTTCCGCCATCTCCAGCAGCATCCTGAAATACCCGTCCGGCCACCATCGTTTCATCCGCCAGCGCATCGGTTCGCGTTTGGTCGGCAGGATCAGGAAGGGGATGCATGTTCTTCGCCATCCCGGGTGCGCGCCATGCGCGTGCCCGGGATGGCGCTGCTCGCTGTCGCACCCGATGCGATCAGGTTACGCGTTGCGTCGCTTCTTCGCCAGTTTCTGCAGCATCCGGAAATACATCCCCGGCAGGTAACGCTTCATCCGCCAGCGCATCGGTTCGCGCTTGGTGGGGATGATCAGGAATTCGCCGCGTTCGGCTGCGGCGAAGACCTTGTCGGCGACGCTGTCGAGGGTGTCGGGCGAGTTGTCCATCAGCTTCAGCACCTTGGCCTTGACCTTGTCGCTTGCGATCGCGGTTTCCAGCAGGTTGGTGCGGAAGAACGCCGGACAGATCACGCCGACGCGGACCCCGGTGCCGTGCATCTCGGCGCGCAGTTGTTCCGACAGCGCGACCACGCCGGCCTTGGCGACGCCGTAGCTCATCATGCCCGGCGCACCTGCGAGACCGGCGAAGCTGGCGGTGTTGAGGACTTGTCCACGGCCGGCCTCGACCATGGCCGGCAGGAACAGGCGGCAGCCGCGGACCACGCCGAGCAGGTCGATCTCGAGGATCCGCCGCCATTCCTCCATCGTGGTCTCGACCATCGCCCCGACCGAGGCGATGCCGGCGTTGTTCACCAGCACGTCGATCCCGCCCCAGGCCGCGATCGTCGCATCGTGCAGGGCCTGCATCGAGGCGTCGTCGCCGACGTCGGCGGTGAGCGCGAGATGGCCTTCGCCCGGCAGTGCCGCACGCGCGGCCTCGGCGCGTTCGCCGAGCAGATCCACGCAGGCGACGCGCGCGCCGACGCGTGCGTAGCGCTGCGCCAGCGCGAGGCCGAGGCCGCTGCCGGCACCGGTGATGAGAACGCGTCGGGAGGTCGGCATGGGCGATCGTCGGGCTGTGTTAGGCTCCCGAGCATAGCAAGCCCGTCACCGATCACGCAGAGGATCCCGTCGCATGCCGCACCCCGATTCGTCGCGCCCGGACGCATTGTTCGACCTCACCGGCAAGACCGCGCTCGTCAGCGGCGCCTCGCGAGGCATCGGCGAATCCATCGCCCGCCTGCTCGCCGCGCACGGCGCGCACGTGATCTGCACCTCGCGCAAGGTCGACGCCTGCGAGGCGGTGGCCGCGTCGATCCGCGAGGCCGGCGGCTCGGCCGAGGCCCGCGTCCTGCACGTCGGCGATCCGGCCGCGATCGAGGCCCTGTTCGCCGCGCTCGACGCCGAAGGCCGCGCGCCCGACCTGCTGGTCAACAACGCCGCCGCCAATCCCTATTTCGGCCCGATGCTCGAGATGGATCTGGGCAGCTACGAGAAGACCGTCGAGGTCAATCTGCGCGGCTATTTCTGGACCACGGTGCAGGCGGCGCGACGGATGCAGCGGAAGGGCGCCGGCAGCATCGTCAACATCGCCTCGGTCAACGCGCGCCGTCCTGCCGCGGGGCAGGGCGTGTATTCGATGACCAAGGCCGGCATCGTCAACATGACCGAAGCCTTCGCCAAGGAACTCGCCGGCCACGGCATCCGCGTCAACGCGGTGCTGCCGGGCCTGACCGAGACCAAATTCGCGTCCGCGATCACCGGCAATCCGAAGCTGATGGCGATGATGTCGCAGCAGATCCCGATGGGCCGCAGCGCGCAGCCCGACGAGATCGCGCCTGCCGTGCTGTATCTGCTGGCGCCCGCGGCCGCCTACGTCACCGGCACCTCTCTGACCGTCGACGGCGGTTATCTGGCCTAGCAGGCTGTGAAAAACAGCCTCCTGACGCAGCCAGGAGAGGCTGTGACGACTTGATAAACGCGCGTGATGCGCGTTTTCAACACCCTGTGTGGCGTTCGCCCGCCCTTCTTCGCCCGCCCTTCTTCGTATGTTCTTCAGGGATCGCGGTCCGCCCGCGCGCGCGATGGCCATCGCCGGCGCGGCGGACGCGTCTCGCGCTCCTGCATCTCGCGCACGCGCGCGCCGGCCCCGCGGATCAGCTCCGGCACCAATTGCGCTTCCGGCAGGTGTTTCCAGTATTTCTGCGGCATTTCCTGACGCATCATCCGTGGGTTGAGTCGCGCCGGGTTGAAGATGTGCGCGTAGTACGTGCGCCACAGGTCCTCGCGGGCATCGTCCGCTGGAGCGTCGGCACGCTGCGCGCCGGGACCGAACGCCAGCCGTGCGCCGTCCCAGGCCACGCTGCGGTACGGCGTGAGGATCGCCCAGCGCATGCCGGCGAAGCGGCGCGCGAAGAACGGCGCCACCCGGTCGACGATCCAGTGCGTCGGTTCGAACCAGGCGATGAACGCGTCGGTCTCGCCAGACACTTCGCGGAAGCGCACGAAGGCCTTCATCTTGTGCGTGTCCCGGCCGACCGCCTTGGCCAGCTCGTTGGCGCGACGCACGTCGCGGTCGGTGACGCGCGCGAGCAGGTGCTTCTCGCCGTGCGCGATCCGCCAGACGATGCGGTAGAGCAGGGCATGCCGCTGCGGATCGCGATGGCAGAGGACCGCGCCGGCCAGTTCGAAGAGCGCCGCCGGCGCCTGCGGGGCGGGACGGATCGCGGCGGCGGCGCCGAGGTCCGGTGCCGCCAGCAGCGCGGCCTGCGCATCGTTGTCCCAGTCGATGTCCTCCGGCGCGATGTCCGCGCGCAGGCCGGCGCGCGCGAGGTCGCGCCAGACCTCAAGGTCCCAGCCCGGTTCGACCCTGGCCCGATGGCGGTGGGTCACGCGAACAGATCCTGCTGGCGCGGCTTCGGCGCCAGTTGCGCCCGCAGCGCCGCGGGATCGTCGAGGCGTTTGCGCGGATGATGTCCGGGCACCTGGATGAAGGGCAGCATCTTCTGCAGCGGCGCGCGCAGCCGTGCGATGTCGTCCAGGCGCACTTTGCCGTGCCGGCGCGCCAGCAGGATGCGGTCGACGTTGCGCGTGCCCAGCCCCGGTACGCGCAGCAGCATCTCGCGGGGCGCAGTGTTGAGGTTCACCGGGAATTGTTCCGGATGGCGCAGGGCCCAGGCGAGTTTGGGGTCGATGTCGAGATCGAGCATGCCGCTCCCGCCGGATTTGGGATCGGGCGCAATTTCCTCGACGCTGAATTCGTAGAACCGCAGCAGCCAATCGGCCTGATAGAGCCGGTGTTCGCGCAGCAGCGGCGGCGGTTTCAGCGGCAGCGTGGACGAGGCGTCGGGAATCGGGCTGAAGCCGGAGTAGTAGACCCGGCGCATGCGGAAGTCGCCGTAGAGGCCGCTCGATGTGGACAGGATGCTGCGGTCGTCGGCATCGTCGGCGCCGACGATCATCTGCGTGCTCTGGCCGGCGGGGGCGAATCGCGGCGCGCGGCGCCGCTTCGGCGTGGCGTTGGTGATGGCCGCCGGTTTGCGCGTTGCCAGCGACTCCTCGATCTTCGCCGACACCGTGCCCATCGCCGCGCGAATGCCGGACAGGGTCTTTTCGGGCGCCAGTGTCTTCAGCCCCGCTTCGGTCGGCAGTTCGATGTTGATGCTCAGGCGGTCGGCGTAGCGGCCGGCGAGCGCCAGCAGTTCGGGTGAAGCCTCGGGAATGGTCTTGAGGTGGATGTAGCCGGCGAAGCGATGATCCTCGCGCAGGCAACGCGCGACCTCGACCAGTTGCTCCATGGTGTAGTCGCCGCTGCGGATGATGCCGCTGGAGAGGAACAGGCCCTCGATGTAGTTTCGCTTGTAGAAATCCAGCGTCAGCCGCACGACTTCGTCCACCGCGAACCGCGCGCGCGGCACGTTGCTGCTGATCCGGTTCACGCAGTAGGCGCAGTCGTAGATGCAGAAGTTGGTCAGCAGGATCTTCAGCAGCGATACGCAGCGGCCGTCCGGCGTGTACGAATGGCAGATGCCCATGCCCTCGGTGCTGCCGATGCCGCCGGACTTCAGCGAGTGGCGCCCGCCGGCGCCGCTGGACGCGCACGAGGCGTCGTATTTGGCGGCATCGGCCAGGATCGCGAGTTTCCGGGACAGGTGCATGGGCGAGCAGTGTGGCGGTCTTCGTCTCAGCGGTTGAGACTTTACGGCCCGGGAGCGATCGCGGATGCGTCACAATGTCGGCGTCTCCCACCTCCCGGCCGCCATGCGTCTCTCCGCCCTCTATCGCTATCCGTTGAAATCCTCGGCCGCGCTGCAGGCCGAGGCGCTCGAGATCGAACCGCGCGGCCCGCGCCACGATCGTCGCTGGATGGTCGTGGACGAGAACGGCCGCTTCCTGACCGCGAGGGTGCTGCCGGAGATGGTGCGGATTCGTGCCGAACCCGACGACGACGGACTGCGTCTGTCGGCGCCGGGCATGGACCCGATCGCGGTGCCGTTGCCGCCCCGCGATGCGCCGCGGCTGTCGGCGACGGTGTGGAAGGACACGGTCGATGCGCAGACCGTCGGTGCCGCCGCCGATGCCTGGTTGAGCGATTGCCTCGGCCGCTCCGCGCGTCTGATGTACATGGATGCGGCGGCGCGGCGCGCGGTCGATCCGGCCTATGCGCGGCCGGGCGACGAGGTCGGGTTCGCCGACGGCTATCCGCTGCTGCTGATCTCGCAGGCGGCGCTGGACGATCTCAACACGCGCCTGGTCGCGGGCGGCACCGCGCCGGTGACGATGACGCACTTTCGCCCGAATCTGGTGGTGGAGGGCGCGCCCGCGCACGCCGAGGACGGCTGGCGCCGCGTGCGCATCGGCGCGCTCGAATTCGATGCGGTCAAACCGTGCACGCGCTGCGTGTTCACCACGGTCGATCCCGCGCTCGGCCGGCGCCGAGACGACGGGCAGCCGCTGGAGATGCTGAAGTCGTATCGCCGCACCGGGATCGGCATCACCTTCGGCATGAACCTGGTTCCGCGCGGCTTGACCCCGCGCGGCACCGGCACGCTGCATCTGCACGATCCGGTCGAGGTTCTGGACTGAGACCGGCGCCGCATCGCGCGGCACGATCCGGCCCGCCCGACGATCCGCGGCTGGCCGATCCGGCTTGCGGCATGCGTTGACTGTTCAGCCGGGCGCAGTCGCGGCTCGTCGTGCAGCACAGCGCGCCGGCATCGTCCATCCCCGTGTCGTCCCGCGCGATGCGATCCCGCCGGCGTTCCCTGCCGCTGCGCGATCGTCGTCGCCCACGGCGACGCCTGCCCGTCCTTCGCGAAGGAGCGTCATGAACCACGCCGTCATGAAACCCGCCACACTCGTCATCGCCGTGCTGCTCGCGCTCGGCACGATCTGCGCATCCTCCCCCGCCCGCGCCGAAGATCCCCCGCTTCGGCATGTGCGCGTCTGCGACACCTCCGCCTGCTACACCGCCTGGGGCGTCGTCGATTCCGACGACGACGGCTTCAGCGATGCCGATGAAATCGTCGCCGGCACCGATCCCTTCGACCCCGACAGCCGTCCTCCGCTCCCGCTGATCGTCGATCTGATCGGTGCGCAGTTGCTGCCGACCTTCGAGTTCGGTGTCGGCAGGATGACCGTCAAGCCGGCCGACATCCAGATCCAGTTGGAAGCGTTCGGCGGCGGCGGATCGCCGCTGGCCGCGTTCCCCATCGGCAATCGCAAGGACGCGATGACCCGTCTCGGTCTGGACACCGATCTGTTGGCGCAGCACGGCTACAACGCCGAGTTCGACGGCCTCACCCTGGTGCGCGAAAACCCGAAGGACGAGCCGCCGGTGCGGCGCGTCGGCGGGGTGGACGTGCGTCTGATCAGCGCCGGCGACGAGAACGTCGACCCCGAGATCAACGACGTGGTCGATTTCATCAATCACGACGACGGCGCCACGACCCTGGTTCTCGACAACGGCGACAGGATCTACATGGGCGTCGATGGTCACGGCCTGCGCACGGACAAGGAAGGCAAGGTGCTGGAGGACTGGTACGTCAATCCCGATGCCGACACCGGCCCGACCGAGCCGACCGAGGACGACATCAAGGCCTGGGAACGCCTGCGCAACGCGGTGGTGCGGACTGTCGCCGGCTGGTCCAACGGGGTCGAGGCCGATCCGGAGACCCTGCGCGACCCCAACGAGACGATCATCCTGGTCGATCCCGAGTATCAGGAGTACGAGGCCGAGGTCGGCGACCCGCCGAAGATCAACCGCGCCACGCCGGACACGCGCCCGGACCTGCCGGAAGCGCCCAAGCCCTGGTTGCAGGGCGGCGGCTGCTGGCCGAAGTGCTGAGGCTGACCGCGTCGCGATCGCGATGATGGGATCGCGGTGATGCAATCGCGCTGATGACCCGGGTCGACGCGACGCGCCGACCCGGGTCTTGCCGCATCCGCAGGCCGCCGCCGTGCGTATCGCCGCTGGGCGCCACCCGCCGGCGCCGGAGTACGCACCATGGCCCGCACCCTGCGTCGATTGTTCCTCGCGTTCGCACTGATCCTCTCCGCAGGGCTGCTCGCGGGCTGCGCGACTGTGCGCTTCCCGCCCGATCCGCCGGCTGCCGCCTTCGCCGACGGCCTCGACGGCGATGCGATCTTCGCCCGTACCCTGTCCGCGCACGGCGGCGACCTGCGCAGGCATCCGGGCGATCTCAATCTCGCCACCGATGGTCGCTGGTATGCGCTGATCCAGCGCATCCAGCCGGTGGTCACCGACAGCGGTTACCGCATCCGCGCCGAGGAACGTTATCTGCCGGCGCAGGGCGTGTATGCGGTCCGCCACACCGGCCCGAAGGGCGTGAAACAGGTCATCCGCGACCGCGACGGCCTGCGCGTGTACGACAACGGCGTGCGCGTCACCGATCCGGTGCGTTTGCGCGCGACCGCGATGGCCCATGACGCGTTCCGCATGTTCCATTTCGGGCCCACGTTCTTCCTCGATCGTGTCCAGGGTTGGACGCGACTGGCCGATGCGCGCGAGGACGGCCGCCGTTTCCAGCGCGTGCGCGGCACCCTGCGCCCGGGTTTCGGCGAGGCGGCCGAGGACGTCGCGGTGCTCTGGGTCGATGCCGACAACGGCCGCCTCTATCGCGTGCACATCAGCCTCAACGGCTTCGAGACCACGGTCGGCGCGCATGTCGACACCACCTTTCTCGAATACCGCGACGTCGCCGGCTTCGTGCTGCCGGTGCGCTTCCACGAGCGCGTGCGCGGCCCGCTGCGGATCGACGCCCACGCCTGGTGGGTCACCGGCCTCGACGCCGATCGTGGTTGGCGCGCGGAGGACGTGAGCGGCTCCGATTTCGGCGGTGCGGCGGCGGCGCCGGCGCAGCCGCGCTGACGCGCGACGCGTCTCTGCCGCGGTCCCGGTTCAGCGCTGCCGCGCCAGCCAGCGTTTCGCCGCGCGCATGTCGGGGTCGATGCCGGCCGCGACGTCTTCCAGCCGGGTGCGCACCGGGATGTGCGGCGACACCCCCGCGTCGGGCGCTGCGCTTTTGGCGAAACTCGCGAGCAGGGGGATGTCGACGCTCACGCCCGAGATCGGCAGCGTCAACCAGGCGAGCTGACCGCCGTTGAGGCCGCGCAGATTGCCGCCGGTGTCGCGGCCGATCAGGGTCGCCGCGCCGCTGGCCTTCAGATCGCGGGCGATCAGATAACCCGCCGAACTCATCTGCGGTCCGGTCAGCAGGACGACCCGGCCGCGGTACGGCGACGCCACCGGTTCGACGACGCGGTCCTGCGGTTGTTCGCGCAGCGGACGGTTGCGTCCCTCGCCGGCGATCACCTGGCCGGTGCGGTCGAAGAAGGAAAAATCCCAGGTATCGAGAAAGCGCGCGAGATCGTAGGGCACCCGCTCGTAGGCGGTCTCGACCCGTGCGGCCGGAATCGTGAGCGGCGAGGCGATGACATGCGCCATCAGCGCACGGCCGATCCGGTCGTCGCCGCCTTCGTTGCCGCGCAGGTCCAGGATCAGATTGGGAATCCTGTTCTTTTCCAGCTTGGCGAAGTTGCGCTCGAGAAACCCGCGCCAATCGAAGTCGTCGTTCCAGAACGCGAACGTCGGCAGGGTGAGGATGGCGGTGTCGCCGTCGACCTCGAAGCGCCAGGCGGTGTCGGGCATGGGCTGGCTGGCCGCGGCCAGCAGGCGTTCGCGTTCGCCTGCGGTCATCGCCGCCACCGTCACGTCGACGGACGCCGCGCCGCGCGGGCGCAGGCGAAGCGCGTAGCCCCCCGTGCCCGGCGGGTGCAGCAGCGGCAACAGCCGATCCAGCGCGCCGCCGTTGCGGTCATGGTCGAGCTGACTGAGGCGCTTGCCGTCGTTGCCGCCGTCCGCGCGCAGGTACGGCATGAATTCCGCGATCAGGACCGCCGGCGTGCGTCCATCGATGCGCAGCACTTCGGCGCCGACCGGCACTCGAGGGTCGGCGCTGGCGGTCACCAGCAGGCGGCCCTCGATCACCCGGACGCGGAAGGGCAGGGTCGGCAATGCGGCCAGCGCCTGCTGGACCGCCGGGCCCTGATTGACGGTATTGGTCCAGGTGTGCCCGCAGCGCACCGCAGCGGCGATCCGGCCGGCGATGCGGTACATCTCCAGGACATCGCTGCCGTCGGCGACCTCGGCCTCGGCCCGCGCGAACTCGGCCTCGAACTGCGCCGGGGTCCGATAGCGGTAGAGGCCGGGGTGCAGGTCGGTCAGGGCGCGACGGAGGATCCGCAGCTCGCGCTGGGCGTCCTTCGCACTGAGCGCCTGCGGGGCATCGGCGGCGAATGCGGTGGCGAGTGGGGCGAGCGCGAGGCAGGCGGCAAGGAGGAGGAATCGGACGATCGGATGCATGGCGGTCTCGTGGTGCCGGGGACGTCGCCACCTTGCCCGCAGACCGGCGGGACGTCGTTCCAGACACGAAATGGCCGCGTTTTTTATTCCTTGGCACGCGCCTGGGCGGCCGCGGCGCGGAATTGCGACGGGGTTGTTCCGGTCCGGGCCTTGAACCAGCGGTTGAAGCTGCTCTTGGCGCTGAAGCCGGCGTCCAGGGCGATCTGCAGCAGGTCGCCTCCGTCCTCGGTGCGCAGTCGCCGGCAGACCTCATCCACCCGCAGCCGGTTGATCGCGTCGTTGAAGCTCAGGCCCAGGCCGTCGTTGAGGGCGCGCGAGAGGTAGGCGGTGTTGGTGCCGAGATGGCGGGCCAGTCGCTCCAGGCTGAGGTCCGGGTCCCGCCACCAGCCGGCGGCTTCGGTCCGCGCGAGCCAATCCCGGCCCTGCGCCGCCCAATCGCGTGCCGCGGGTTCCGCGCGCACCGGGGCCGGTTCGAAGGTTGCAGGCAGCGGATACACGGTCCCCGCATGACGCCAACCTTCCAGCCCGAGATGGAACACCAGCAGGGTGAAGCAGACGTACAGCGGGAAACGCTGGAAATAGTCGAAGCCGATGCCGTAGCTGAGCGTCTCGTAGATCGCCCACACCGGCAGCGCAACCGCGAAGGCCACCAGCACGTTGCGCAGCCAGACGATGCGGAACTCCTCGCGGTTGCTCAGGTGCGCGTCCAGCCAGCGCTGATAGCCGCGGTAGGTCCGAAGGGCCAGCCACAGATAGATCGCGAAGGACAGCAGCCCGAGGAAGGTTTCCGGCGGATCGATCCAGTCGCGGTGGATCCGGTCGTTCCAATCGTTCTTGAATGCCAGCGGCTGCACGAACACCACCGTCCGATAGACGAACTGCAGGCCGGCCGGCAGCAGATGCCAGGCCCAGCCCCGCGGGAGGCGGTCCGCGGTCAATCGGCGCACGTGCAGGTACAGCAGCGGCCCGATCGCCAGCCCGAGCTCGAACGGCGCGAACGACAGCCATGGATACGCGTCGTAATAACCGGCGAACCCCAGCACGTACGGCATCAGTTTCATCGCGAAGACCAGCAGCAACAGCGTCAGCAACCGGTTGGCGACGGCGTTGCGGCGCGTGAATGCCAGCAACAGGCCCACCGCCAGCGCGAAGCCGACGCCGATCGCGAGAAGCGTGCTCCAGGGGCCGAAGGAGGGAGTCATGCGATGCCGCTCATTCGCTGTCGACGCCGGCCAGGTCCAACACCCACCGGGGCACCACGGGTTCGCCGGCGTAGAAGTCCTTCGGCTTCTGCTCGGCCATCGCCCAGCGATGCAGCCAGCTCGGGCCGTAGCGGCCGCGGTAGCCGTCTTCGCGGGCGTAGGCGGCGTCCTGCATCGCTTCATCGAGCGTGACGAAACGGTAGCCGCGACGCCGGATGCCGGCGATCAGCTCGGCATAACTGGCGGCATTGAGCTCGTTCGCATGCAGCAGCAGGATCTGCGGCAGCGCGTAACCCAGCAGCGCCTGCGATTGGCCTTCGTAGTAATCGAGTTTGTTGAGCATGTACGGCACATAGCCCAGACGCAGGCGTTCCAGCACGGCCTCACGATCGTCGACCGCGATCTGGCCGTCGAGCACGCGCGCATACGCGAAGGCCCAGACCCACTCGCTGTTGTCCACCGTCACCGGTGCGATGCGATAGCCATGTCCTGCGAGGAAATCGCGTACTGCGGCCTTGTCCTCGGGCGTGCGCCCGGCGCGCAGATACGGATGCCGGAACCAATGCGGACTCTGCCCGCGTTGGGCCAGCATCGGCCGCAGCACCCGTTCGCCGCGCAGGATCGCGTCGCAGAAGGCGGGCACGCCGACCGCATGCAGATCGACGTGTCCCCAGGTGTGATTGCCCAGCGCGTGGCCGGCGTCGAGCCAGTCGCGAAGCATCGCCACCCGCTCCGGGCGCACCACACCGTCCAGTTCGAGCTTGTCCTCGTTGACGAAACCGACCACCGGCACGGCGCCGATCCGCAACTGCTCCAGCAGCGTCGCATGGCGCACCGGCAACGCCTCGGCGGGCGTCTGTGCGATCCGTTGCCACGGCAGATCGTCGATGGTGACGGCGATCCTGCGATCGGGCGTGGCCTCGGGTGTCGGTACGGCGGCGGCCGCGCCGAAGGCGTGCGACAGGACGAGGGCGGCGATCAGCAGCGAGGCGGGAAGGCGCATGGGGCGCTCCGTGGGAGATGCGTCGCGACTCTACAGCACCGATGTCCGCACGCAAAAAAACGGCGGCCTTTCGGCCGCCGTTCGAGTTGCATGTTCCGCGGCGCTCAGCGCACCACGAACACCACCGCGGTGCGCGGGGGCAGGGTGAAGCGGCCGCTGGCGGACTCGTAGACCGCCTGTGCGGCGCGACGGTCGGCGGCGTCCACCGCGGTGTGCACCGGATGCAGGCGATACGCCTTGCCGGCTTCGGCCGGAATGGTCAGGGTCTGCGCGACCTTGTCCACGTTGACGAAGTACAGCAGTTCGCGGAAGTTCGCGCCGGTATAGCCGTTGCCGTTCAGATGACCGACCAGCACCGTCGGCACCTGGGCGCTGCCGGTGTTGTGGAAGGTCAGGCGCTGCCTGATCTCCTCGGCGGTGCGCAGGCGGAACAGGCGGGTGCTGGCGCGGATCCGCACCAGATCGCGGAACGCGTCGCGGGTCCAGCGGATCTCGGTCTCGGTCGGACGGATCAGTTCGTTGCGCAGCAGCGGCGCCATCGTCGACCAGTTCGCCCCGTTCTCGTTCTCCGGCGGCAGGCCGGTGCCGAAGTAGTTGTCGCGGTAGCTCCAGTCGATCCGGTTGAACCAGTCGCCGCTGTTGTAGCTGTTGCGGTCCAGCGACTTGCTGCGCAGGGTGTCGACGCCGGCGTGCCAGTAGGCCACGCCCTGGCTGAAGCTGTTGATCGCCGCGCCGAGGATCTGCACCCGCGCGCGGTCTTCGCGGCTGGTGTTCTCCGGCAGTTTGAACGCGTTGTTGTCGAACAGCGTCCAGTTGTCGTGGTTCTCGACATAGTTCACCACTTCCTGGGGATCGATCACGTAGCCGGCCGGCTGGCCGCCGTAGTCGATCTGATCCAGACGCAGGGTCGCGTCCCAGTGCGTGCGCAGGACGTAGTCGCGGATCGACCCGGCGAGACCGACCTTGATGACGTCGGCCGACCACATCAGGTCGTTGCGGCTCTTGTTGCCGCCGGTGCCGTTGTCGTCGTAATGCAGGCCGTTGATGTAGCCCTGGTTGCGACGCAGCCAGATGCCGCTGTCGAAGCCGGAGCCGCCGCGGACGTGATCGCGGGCACGGTCGCTGAAGGTGCCGATGCCGCTGCCGTTGAGCGAGAGCTGCGAGGCCTGCACGAAGCGCGCGCCGTTGGCCACTTCGCCGAAGTTCCAGCCTTCGCCGAACAACTCGACCGGGCGGCCCACGGCGGCGTTGACCTCGGACTGCAGCCGCTCCATCGTCGCGCGCGGCTGGTGGCCCATCAGGTCGAAGCGGAACGAGCTGATCTTGTACTGCGTGGCCCAGGTCTTGACCGAATCGATCATGAGCTTGCCCATCATCGCGTTTTCGGTCGCGGTGTTGTCGCAGCAGGTCGAACGCTCGATGTCGCCGGCGGCGTTGAGGCGGTGGTAGTAGCCGGGCACCACGCGGTCCAGCACCGAGCGGTCGCTCTGGCCGGCGGCGGTGGTGTGGTTGTAGACCACGTCCATGCCCACGCGCAGCCCGGCCAGGTGCATCGACATCACCATCGCGCGGAATTCGCGGATGCGCGCGGCGCCGTTGCGTGCATCGCTGCTGTAGCTGCCTTCCGGCGCGGTGTAGTGCCAGGGGTCGTAGCCCCAGTTGAAGCAGTCCTGATCGCGCACCGCGGCGATCGCCGCCTGCTGGTCGGCCCAGTCGGGGCCGGCCTGCGGGATGTTCGGCGTGACGCAGTCCTTCTCCGGCACGTTGTTGATGTCGAAGACCGGCAGCAGATGCACGTCGGTCAGGCCGGCGCGGGCGAGGCCGCGCAGGTGGCGCATGCCGTTGCTGTTCCACTCGGCGAAGGCCAGGTACTTGCCACGGTTGCGCGCGCTCACGGTCGGATCGTTGATCGAGAAATCGCGCACGTGCAGTTCGTAGATCGACATGTCTTCCTGCGCGCGCACGGTCTTCGGCGGATCGACGGCGCGCCAGCCCGGCGGCATCAGCCATGGGGCGTCGAGATCGGCGATGTAGCTCAGGCGCGAATCGGCGTCGAGGCTGACCGAGTAGGGGTCGGTGACGAGATTGCGCACCAGGCCGACGCCGCGGACGAAGGTCTCGACCGCGTAGCGGTAGTGCAGGCCGTCGAGACGGCCGTTCGCCACGGCGCTCCACACGCCGGTCGCGGGATCGAGACGCATCTCGCGCTCGAAGCCGCGCAGGCCGCGGTTGCCGTACACGCACAGGGTCACGCGGCGTGCGGTCGGCGCCCAGACCTTGAAGCCGGTGCGCCCGCGATCGATCTCGACGCCGAGATCATCGACCGACTGCGCCGCGGCGAAGCGGTCGTCGAGCAGGCCGGCGATCTGGGTGGTGGTCGCGCCGAGCACACGACCTTCGTTGTCTTCCTGCACCAGCACAAGCTGGCCGCCGAGCGCGGCGTCGAGCGCTGCGCCCGCGGTCGCCGGTACCGACAGGGTCGCGCCGGCCTCGACGTAGCGGAAACGCTCCAGCGCCGCCGCCGGCACATCGCCGCCGATCTCCAGCGCGATCGCGCCGTCGGCGCCGGTCACCGGCTGATTGCGGCGGGCCACGATCTGGCCGGTGGCCGAGTGATACAGCCGGAAACGGCCGGCGTTGTCCACCTGCGGCCAGCGGATGCGGTCGCGGGTCAGCCACACCGCACGCGCGTCGGTGGTGGAGATGCGGCGGGTGTCGGGCGTGGAATAGAACACGCGCGCCTCGCCGCCGACCAGCCAGATGTGGCCGACGCGGTTCTGCACCGACACCGCACCGAACGGCACGCGGATGTTGTCGTTCCAGCCGTCCTTGTTGTTGACGCCGCCGTTGGGATTGGACGGCATGCCGTGGATGATGAACTCCACGTCGTTGCGGCTGCCGCCGGCGCTGGGATTGCGCACCGGCAGATCGAACACGATCTCGTTCGCTCCCTGCGCCGCATACCCGGGCATCGCCGACAGCGGCACCGGGTTGCCCCACTGGTCCAGGGTCAGGCCCTGCAGGCGATCCGGATCGATCCCGCTGCTCGGCCACAGGTGCAGGCCCCACTGCGAGAAATCGCCGTCGAAGCGCTTGTAGTGCACGCGCAGCGTGTCGATGTCGGGCGTGGTGCCGACCGGATTGCTGCGATAGATCGTGCTGTCGCCCGAGCGCAGCCAGAATTCGTTGCCGTCGCCGAACTTCCAGATCCGGTCGATGCCCGGATCGCCGCCCTGGTTCGGCGGATGCACGATGAAGCCGAAGCCGGCCGCGGCCGGATGGGTGAAGGCGGTCGCGCGGATGTCGAAGTACGCGCCCTGCGCGTCGATGCCGGAGCGCACCAGCGGTTCGCCCCAGGTCACGCCCGGATAGTCGGCGACGTATTGCCCGGCCTCATTGACCTGCCACAGATGCAGGCCCCAATCGGCGTAATTGCCGTCGGGACGGTAGTAATGGACGCGCACGTCGATCGGCGCGCCTTCGCGCGGCACCACCGGTACCGGCTGCAGCACGGTGTTGGGCTCGGGCGCGGCGCAGATGCCGCCGGGCGCCACCGCGGGCTCGGCGCGCGGACCGGCGTCGGCCCAGGCATCGATCGCCGCCGGCGTCGAGGCCACGGGCGCATCGCGCAGCGGCAGATCGCAGGCCGCCAGCAGCAGGGTCAAGAGAAATACCGAAACCGCCGGCAGCCAACCGCCGCGGCGTTGAGAGAACATGCGCATCCTGGCCTCCGTGGGCACTTCGCATCGGGGGACGACCGTCGCGCCGGGCGTGCTGCACTGCAGCAGAAACGCCCTGAAAACACGGCAAAAAAACAAACGCACGCGACAGCGGCGTGCACTCTCCCCGATCCGTCCCGGCGCCACAAGCCGAAGCGCGGGTTTCTGAAATCGTATTCCCGTGAATACGTATTCCATGCGTGCCGTCGATACGGCCGGGGGCAGCCCGGACGGACGTTCAGATCTCGCCGAAATCGATGAACGCCGCCGGCACCGCGTCGGTCAGCCACACCCCATTGCTCGACCGATGAAACGCATGCCCGGCCGCGGCCATCTCGGCGGCGCGCACCACCAGGACCACCGGCCGGCCGTGACGCGCGCCGACCCGGGTCGCGGTCTCGGCATCGGCCGACAGATGCACGTGCTGCCGGCTGCGTCTGCTCAGTCCCTCGCGCCGAATGGCAGCGACGAAACGCGATGCCGTGCCGTGATACAGCCGCGCCGGCGGCGGTAAAGGCGTCAGTCCGACATCCACGTGCACCGAATGCCCCTGGCGCGCGCGGATGCGTCGGCCGTCGGCGTCGATCTCGAAACGGTTCTTGTCGTTCTCCGCGACCGCGCGCTCGACCAATGCACGGTCGAGCGGATGCTGCGGTTGCGCCAGGAGGATCAGTGCGTCGATATCGGCCCAACCGGCATCGTCGAGGACCAGGCCGATCGACCCGGGCCGATGGCGCAGGACGAGGCTGAGGAACTTGCTGGCGGCCACGACATCCTCCATGCGCCGGGATTCTATTCGATGCCGCCGAGCCGCGGCGCTGCGCAGCGGCCGCCGCCGGCCGCATCCGCGGCCTCGTCCCGCTGCGGCGCCGGCAGGAGGCGATCCTCGCCCGCGCCGCGCCGGAGCTGCAGGAACACCGGGCGCCGCGCCCGGCCGCGGCATCCTCCTCGAAACGCGGTCTCAGTCGCAAAAAAGACGGATTGAGCCCTTATCCTGATAGTCTCGAAGGATAGAAGAGGAGCGATCGGCAATGCGTTCAGCGTGGGCGTGCATGGGAATCGCGGTGGTCGTGCTGGCGGCGGCCTGCGGCAAGTCCGACAAGGACGCCAAGCGGCCGCTGTTGCCGGTGCCGCAGTGCGAAGGCGTTGCCGAAGAAGGCGCCCAGGCATTCGGGCGGCTGGTGCATGCCATGGACCGCAGCGGCGAGCTGGTCGCGGTGGCGGAAAGTTTCCGCGCTCACCGTCAGGCCCTGGAAAAGGCGCTGGCGGCGAAGGATCCGACCCTGCCGCAGCGGCTGAAGCCGGTGCTCGACAAGCACTTCTCCGACGAGGCGTTGCGCACGCGCGCCGCCTGCATGATGGCGGCGCTGGCAGGCGATCGCGGGGTCGCGGTGCTCGACGAATGGTCGCGCAAGCCCGCCAAGCGTGCGGTCAGCAATGCGATCTGGACCCGCAAACCCATGCCCTCGGAAGAACCCGACGAGCCGATGACCGACCAGCGTCGGGCCAGGCTGCGCGACATCGCCACCGCGATGGCGCTGCAGCAGATCCAGGCGAACATCGACGTGGTCGCCGCGGGCGAGGCCGCCGGACTGGTCGCCGCCCTGGACACTCCGCTGGCGCAACTGGCGCCGGCGACGCCCAAGCCCGAGGTCGCGCTCGAGCGCGTGATGGACCAGTGGTTGATCCCGGCTCTGGCCAAGACTCCCGACGATGACCTCGACGAATTCCTCGGTTTCGCCGAGAGCCCCTTCGGTTCGGATTTCTACGTGGCCGTGGCCTCGGCCTTCGATTTCCGCAGCGGCGACTGGTATGCCCGTCTGTACGAGGAACTGCGCGATGCATCCGCCCCCGGCGAAATGGCCGCGGGCATGCCCGGCAAGGATGCGGTGATCGCCGAGGCGCGCCAGTTGCTGCGCAACAACACCTCCCCGCAGGCCGCCGCCGACGCGCTGGCCCGGCTGCTGCAGGTCGAGCGCATCGACCCGCGCAATCCGGACGTGCATGTGCTGCTGGCCGAGGCCCTGATCCGGACCGCGCCGATTCCGCTGCCGCCGCCGGGCGAACTGCGCGCGGTGATCGAGACCCCCAATTACGCGACCGCCGAGAAATATCTGCTCAAGGCGCTGGAACTTGCGCCGCAGAACCCCGATGCGCACATGTGGCTGGGCAAGCTGCGCTGGCTGCAGGGCCGCGACGAGGATGCGATGACGTCCTACCAGCGCGCCGGCGAACTCGCGCCGCAGCATCCGCTGCTCGATCTGAATCTGGGCGATGTGTTCTTCACCGGGCGCGATTACGCCAAGGCCTCGCGTTTCTACCTCGCCGTCACCTCCAAACCGGAGGGGCAGCCGTTCGTGCATTACACCGCGATGGCGCATCTGCAGATCGCGCTGCGTCGCGGCAACCGCATCGCCGATTATCCGCGCCATGCCGACGCCTATCTCGCGCGTTACCCGGAGGCCTGGGGCGTGCGCCTGGATTACGCCGACTACCTGATGACCACCGACGCGCGCGCGGACAGGGTGCTCGCGGTGGCCGAACCGGTGCCGGACGCCTGGCTGCCGCAGCGCAAGATCCCGGTGGTGTCGGCCGCGCTGGTGCGCAAGGCGTCCGAGCAGCGCAGCAAGAAGACCCGCGAACCGATCGGCGCCAGTCTGGCCGCGCTTCGCCGCGCGCTCGCGCTCAACCCCGACCCGCGCACGCTGGCCGAGGCGGTCTGCCGCGCCGGCGTGGACGAGGATCTCGCCGAATTCACGGCGCTGAGCGCCGCCCAACCAAAGAATGTGGCCAACGCGCTGGCGATCTGCGGCCTGCGCTGGCAGCGCCACGACGTCATGCGCGCGGGTGTATCCAACGGCGATGCGGCCGCGTTGAGCCTGCCCCAGCCCGATCTCAACGGCGACACTCCGTTGTGCTATGCCGCCGCCACCGTCAACGTGCGCGGATTCAATGCGCTGGCCAGACTGCAGGTCAATCCGGCGCAGAAGTGCAACGACGGCAATCTGGTGTCCGAGCGTCTGGCCCGCCTGTCCTATGGCGGCGGCCGCGACATCAAGGACATGCAGAACATCCTGCAGCGGCAGTACCGCAGGCCCTGACTCCGGCGATCGGACCGGCGTTGCGCACAAGGGCGGCTTCGGCCGCCCTTGTTGTGTCCGCGCTGCCGCCGGCGCAGCGGGTATGACTACTCAGACGGCGCCGGGATCGCACTCAAGACACGACTTTCCGAGGGACAAGCGCTGGCGGGATGCGGAGGATGCGCACACCCGGCCCGTTGTCGGCCGGACCGCGAATCCACGCCCCCGAGTCCCTGCCCCCGAAGGAGTGCAAACCCATGTTCCCGTTCCGTTCCCGCAACACCCTCGCCGCGGTCGCCGCCGCCGTCGCGCTGGTTCCGGCCAGCTCCGCCGTATTCGCCCAGACCCTGACCGCACAGCAGTTCGCCCGTGCCTGCGAGAGCAACCCGGGCAACACCGTCCATCTGGCCCAGTCGCTCAAGCTGCAGGGTGCGTTCACCGGCGAAACCCAGGTCGTCGCCACCGGCTGCACCGTCACCCTGGCGCCGGATGCCGCGTTCGAGCTCGATCAGATCACCCTCAGCTTCGCCGGTCCGCTCACCGTCACCGGCAATCGCAATGGCGCGGTCAAGATCGAGAAGGCGGTCGTCAACGCGCCTTCGATCGCGCTGAACCTGACCGGATCGGACAGCCAGTTCCAGATGAAGGAAGGTCGCGTGATCGCGCTGGCCGGCGGTCTGGACCTGCGCTTCGGCAGCAAGGGCAAATTCGAGATGGTGGACAGCGGCGGCTGGACCCGCGGTGGCCTGCGTGCGTCCGGCGCCCTGCGCATCGTTTCCGGCACCTTCTTCGATGCGGTCATGTCCAATTCCGGCATGGAAGGCGCAGCCGGCATCTTCCTCGCCATGAACGGCAGCGAATCGGCGTGGAAGATCGAGAAGTCCGTGCTCAACGTCTCCAACTTCACCTTCGGCGACGGCGCCGCCTACAGCGCGGGTCCGTTGTCGATCACCAGCAACGCCTTCAAGGCCAGCGTGTCGATCGCGGAAAGCGATCTGCGTTTCGCCTCGCGTGCGGTGACGATGCACCTGGCCGGTGCCGAATCCACCCTGCAGCTCAAGCAGGTCACCTCGCAGACGGGCAGCGAAGCGGTGTATCTGGGCGCCCCGGGTTACAAGGGGATCGCGATGGTCGAGAACAGCCTGTTCTACGGCAATCCGGACATCGTCGTGCAGTCGGGCAGCGAAGGCGCGACCGCGGTGATCGGCAACCCGGGCAGCCTGTACGCGCAGCGCGCCGTGCGCGTGTTCACCGGCACCGGCGGATCCTGCGTCGTGACCCCGCTGTCCAGCCTGATCGCGCCGCAGGTCAACGCCTGCAGGTGAACGCCTGCGGCAGTCCCGAGATCGACGCGCGCCTCCTCGCGAAGGCGTACGCGGGCGGCGAAAGCCGCCCGCGATTCCGGAAGACGGGCGAGGAGATCAGCCTGTCTTCGCCTCGTTCTCCTCCGCGATCGGCGCATGCAGCGCCACCGGGGCGCTGCTGACCTTGCGGAAGCGGATGTTCAGCAGCTCCACGAACACCGCGAACGCCATCGAGAAGTAGATGTAGCCCTTCGGCACCGGCTGGCCGAAGCCGTCGGCGATCAGCACCACGCCGATCAGGATGAGGAAGGCGAGGGCGAGCAGCTTCACGGTCGGATGGCGCTGCACGAACTCGTGGATGTGCTTGGCCAGGAACACCATCACTGCGGTCGCGATCAGGATCGCCACCACCATCACGCTGACGTGATCGACCATGCCGACCGCGGTGATGATCGAATCGAGCGCGAACACCATGTCCAGGATCATGATCTGCAGGATCACCGCGCCGAAGCTGGCCTGCACCATCTTGCCCTTGGCGTTCTGCTCGCCTTCGAGCTTGCCGTGCATCTCGTTGACCGACTTGTAGATCAGGAACAGACCGCCGCCGATCAGGATGAGGTCGCGCCAGGAAATCTCGTTGCCGAACACTGTGAACACCGGCGCGGTCAGCGACACGATCCAGGCGATCGCGAACAGCAGCGCCAGGCGGCTGATCGCGGCGACCGCGATACCGATCTGCCGGGCCTTCGCGCGTTGATGTTCCGGCAGCTTGCCGGCCAGGATCGAGATGAAGATGATGTTGTCGACGCCGAGCACCACCTCCAGCGCGACCAGCGTCGCCAATGCGACCCAGACTTCGGGCATCGTGATCCACTCGAACATCGGTACTCCCCCGGGATGCGAAAAGGTGGTGGATTGTAGCCCGGGTCGGCCATCGCCAGCGGCCACATCGCCACCGGCAGCGGCGTGCTGGCGCCGGTGGCGTCTCCGCCAGCGCGATGACCCTGCGCCGCACGGTCCATCGGTCGTCGCACAACCGGGCGTCGGCGATCACCAACGGCACCGGCGCCAACCATGATTTCACGTTCCAGGCCCGCCGCTGCCGGGCGCCGGGCCGCCGGGATCGACGGCTCCCGCGACGCGACCCGACCGCCTGCGGCAGGCGGCCGGGTCGCTGCGACCATCGATCAATAGATCTCGATTTCGTTCACGCGCGTGTAGCTGGTCTGATGCGTCGGACCGGACCGCGCGAGCACGCGCACGCGGGAGGTCATGACCGGGCTGATGGTGTGACTGCGGGAGACCGAGGTGTTGCCGTTGATGATCACCGCCTTCACCCACGACGTCCCGTTCCAGTACTCGATGTCGTAGTCGCGGAGCGCATAGCCGTCGCTGGAGTACAGATCGATGCGCGAGAAGGTGATGTTGCCGTTCCAGCGCAGTTCGACCCACTGCGGCAACGCCGTGCCCCAGTCGTTGGACCAACTGGTGAAGCCGCCGAGCGTGGTGCTGCGGTCGCCGTCGTTGACCCGCTGCGGGCTGTAGCAGTGGACCGTGCCGGTGCTCGAGCAGAACGTGCTCGACGCCAGCACCGATGCCGAGAGCGCGTGATTGACCGGCGCTGCGGTCGTCACCAGCAGGTTGCGGCTGGTGGTGCGGCCCGAGCCGAACTGGCGGCCGTGCTTGTCGCGCAGCGCGGTCAACTGCAGGGTGCGCGCACCGGTCGTCGCGAACACGTGCGACGCCAGCACCGGCTGCCAGCTCGGCGGTGCCGGCGGACCCTTGTGCGTCGTGACGGTGCCGTCGCCCCAGTTCATGGAGTAGTCGACTTCATCGGTGTAGGGGAAGCACGGACGCATGCGCAGGCGGTAGCTCGCGGTCGAACCGGCGGCGATCGAGGACGGGCCGTCGAGCATCGGCGTCAGCGCGCTGGAACCGGAACCGAGCAGGTCCCAGAAGCCGATGTACTCGCGCTTGGTCTTCCACAGCGTCGTCTTCCACGGCGAGGTGAAGAAGGTATCGGCCTTGGCGATGACCTTCACCTGCCAGTCCAGACCGAAGGTCAGCGCGTTGACGGTCTCGAAATGTCCGTTCTGGTCGGCGTCGCCGCAGGTATTGCCGTAGTAGCCCCACAGATCGCCGTGCAGGATCCCCTGCACGCCCACTTTCACGTAGGCCACGCTCTTGTCGTACAGATAGGCGCGTACCGCCAGCTCCGCGTACAGCGACGGTTCGATCCGACCGGAAATGCTGGCGCCCCAGGGATTGGCGATGTTCTGGGTCGTGGTCTGGATGTTGTTGAAGCCGCTGCAACTGCTTGGTGTGCAGAGATAATCGAAGCTGCCGCTGATGCGGTGGCCGCCGCGATACTGGATCTGACCGGTGACGCTCGCCTTGATCTCCATGCCGATCGTGACCGGCAGATCGAAGCCGATGTACACCGGAATCGGGCCGGCCATGAAGCCGATGCCGCCGAGCGGAACCTTGAAGATCTCCTGCTCGATCGGATTCGGATTGGCGTAAGTGACCGAGCCGGTCAGGTTCAGCGTGCTTTCCAGGGTCACGTTGCCGACCGCGCGCGCATGCTGCAGACGCACGCCGTAGGGCACGCAGATCCCGAACACGCGCGCACGCTTCACCCGCAGCCGCACTTCGCCGTTGGCATCGAGGTTGCCCACGCCGTCCACGCGCATCGTGCCGCTGAGGCCGTTGCCGAGATTCAGCGTGTGGCCGATGCTCGGCGAGAACTGCAGCCGGCGATTGCGGGTGATGTGGCTGTCGCTGCACGAACCGAACAACTTGGCGCCGCCGGTGCCGAGCGCGACGTACTCGGTGTCCTGGTTGGCGTAGTCGATCAGCGCCGGAGTGGCGTAGCCCAGCGCGAGCGAGCGCTGGATTTCGTCGACGATCGGTGCGTTGAGCGAGAACACCGCGTTTTCCCCGGGCGGCGTCTGCGCCAGTTCCTCGATCAGTTGATCGCGGATGATTTCGGGGATCGGCGCGAGCGCGACGCCGTTGAGGCCTTCGATCTGGTAGATCTCGGTCGGGACCGTGCGGCCCGCATCGTCGACGATCTGCACCGGAGTGCGGGTCCAGCCGCCCTCGCCGGTGCCGGGATCGATCGGGTCGATGGGATCGACCGGATAGCCCGGCCCTTCGATGATCTCCTCGCGGCCCTGCTGTGCGTAGGCGGGCGAAACTAGAGAAAGCGCGAGGGCGAAGGCGAAGAGGATGCGCGAGAATGCGCCCCGCCTGCGATCCGGCCTCGTCGTTCCGGGATGATCCATGGCATTCCACTCCTGAAATGGAGCGCCACGACGGACCGTCCATGGCCGCTCGATGTATGTCCTGCGGTCCGGACCATCCGGACAGCGGCGCGATTCTAAGCGGGCGTGGCGACGATCCGCATGGCCGAAAGGCCCATGTCTCGTTCGAAATAGATGTGGGTCGACTTCGAGAAAATCTGATGGTCATCCGCGGCGTTTCGCGGATGAGGACCGGTCATGCGCAGTCCGCCGGCGGCATGAGGCTCGTGCATTCGGAGTATATTGACCGCGTGCGGCGAGCCGCTGCGCCCGGACGGGCCGGACATGTCGGCCGACCGGATCGTTCACCGCACATCAGGACGCCAGCCCATGCCGATCGACCCGATCCCCGGGACCTTCATCGACGCGATCGACGCATCGTCGAACACGGTCGTCGGCGTCGCCACCGCCGTTCCGGCCTTCATCGGCTACACCCCGCGGGCCGACCATGCGGGTGCGTCGTATTTCCACAAGCCGGTGAAGATCGGCTCGTTCGCCGAGTTCGCGGCGATCTTCCTGCCGCCCGAACCAGCGACGCCGTCCGGGCCTGCGCATCCCTCCCGGCCGCAGTATTACGTGATGCCGCAGCGCACCGAGCCGCGGGTCGGCGCTTCGCTCATGATCGGCAATACGCACTATGCCGTGTTGCCCGATCCGGACACGATCTACCACCTCTGCAACAGCGTGCGCCTGTTCTATCTCAACGGCGGCGGCGATGCGTACATCGTGTCCGTCGGTGCCTGCGGGCAGGCCAGCGGCAAGCCGCTGCCGGCCCCCGATGCGCCGCTGGTCAACGCCAACGTCAAGCTCACGGATCTGCTCGACGGTCTGGCGCAGCTCGAGCATCGGCGGGAACCGACCCTGTACGTCTGTCCGGATGCGGTGCTGCTCGGCGCGCAGGACAACGCGACGCTGATGCAGGCGATGCTGGCGCAGGCGCAGAGGATGGGCACGGCGATGTGCCTGTTCGATGTCGTCAACGGCGACCGGCCCGATCCGGTCTCGTACACGCAGGACATCGCCGCCTTCCGCAGCGCCGTCGGCAACGTCGGCCTCGACTTCGGCGCCTGCTATTACCCCTTCATCTGCACCTCGATGATGGAGTCGGACGAACTCGATTACAGCAATCTGTTCGGCAGCGATGTCGCGCAGCTTGCGCCGCTGCTCGATCCGCCGGGCAACCCCGATCCCGCCGCGGCGCAGATCCTGCAGACGATCCGCAATCCGCCCCCCGCGCCGCAGTCGAACGCGCAGTTGCAGACGTCGCTGCTCCGGGCCAGCTCCACCTACGCGCAGATCATGCAGCAGGTGCTCGCGGTCGCCGGCGTGCTGCCGGCCAGCGGCGCCATGGCCGGCGTGTATGCGTCCAACGACAACATGCGTGGCGTCTGGACTGCGCCGGCGAACGTCGGCATCGTCGGCGCGATCGATCTGCCGATCGCGTTGGACGACAGCCAGCAGGCCGGCCTCAATGTCGATCCCGCGACCGGGAAGTCGATCAACGCCATCCGTCGCTTTTTTGCGCATGGCATCCTGGTCTGGGGCGCGCGCACGCTCGACGGCAACAGCGAGGACTGGCGCTACATCCAGGTGCGGCGCACCATCATCTACATCGAGCAGTCGATCAGAGAAGCGCTTCAGCCCTTCGCGTTCCAGCCCAACGACGCCAACACCTGGTCCGCGGTCGTCGCCATGATCGACAACTTCCTGACCGACCTCTGGAGCCGCGGCGGCCTGCAGGGGGCGAGCGCGCCCGATGCCTTCAGCGTTTCGGTCGGGCTCGGCACCACCATGAGCGCACAGGACATCCTCACGGGCATCATGCGCGTCGGCGTGAAGCTGGCGGTGACCCACCCCGCGGACTTCATCCTGATCGAGATCGACCAGCAGATGGGTTCGTCCGAGGGGTGAAGTGCGGCGCGCCGCCGGCGCAGGCCGAAGGCATCCGGCGC
>JBIJAD010000009.1:0-27140 GCA_044345955.1 Lysobacteraceae bacterium | reverse complement strand
CGGCGCGCAGCGCGGGGCGCAACCGACGGGGTGTGCTTTCTTTGGGCCACTCTTTCTTTGCACAAGCAAAGAAAGGTGGCTCGCTCGCGCCAGCGAGCGAAACCAAGAGCCGAGTAGAAACCCTTTCAAGCATTGCGGCAACAGCAGATCCCTCGCCTGCGACTCGGGATGACAACTTTCGATTCAACACGATCAACCTGGCGATCAATCAAGGGGAAGGCTGGGCACAGCCCGGAAAGAAGCGGACCTACAACATCCCGCTGCGCTTGATCGACAGATACTGCTCCACCAGCGCCGCGGGGAGTTGTTCGCAGGTGACGTCGAGCACACTCACCCGATGATTGCGCAGCAGGTCGTGGGCTGCGCCGCGCTGGGCGATGTAGCGGGCGGCGGCGGCGGCGCGGACCGCGCTGCGGACGTCGTCGACCGGTTGTTCCAGCACCTCGTCGAGGTCGCGTTCGCGCAGGCTGGCGACGACCACCAGATGGCGGCGCTGCAGCAGGCGCACCGCGCCGAGCACGTCCTCGATGTCCTCGTCGCGCAGGTTGGTCACCAGCATGACCAGGGCGCGGCGGCGCTGGCGCAGGGCCAGTTCGGTGGCGGCGGCGAGGTAGTCGGTCGCGACCGGCACCGGCTGCAGGTCGTAGCTGGCGCGCAGCAGGGTGTCGATCGCGGCCATGCCGCGCTGCGGGGCGACCCAGCGCTGTTCGCCGCCGGCGGTGAACAGGCCGACCGCGTCGCCGCGCTTGAGCGCGATGTAGGACACGACCAGGGTCGCGTCGAGCGCGCGGTCGAAGTGCGACAGCCCGCCCTCGTGCGCGAGCATGCGCCGGCCGGTGTCGACGACCATCAGCAGTTGCTGGTTCTTCTCGTCCTGGTATTCACGCGAAATGAGTTTCCGCGCGCGCGCGGTGGCCTTCCAGTCGATCTGGCGCAGGCTGTCGCCGATGCGGTATTCGCGCATCTGGTGGAAGTCGGTGCCTTCACCGCGGCGGCGCTTGATGTGCGCGCCGACCAGCCGCGAGGCCTGTTCGGCGCTGAACAGGGCGAAGCCGGCAAGTGGCGCGAAATTGGGGAACACCCGCACCGGCTGCGGCGCGCCGACGGTGCGCATCTGCCGCCACAGGCGCAGCGGCGAGTGCAGGCGCAGGCAGGTGCCTTCGAAACGGAAATTGCCGCGCGTATCGGGACGCAGGCGGTAGTGCAGGGTGGTGATGCTGTCGGCGGCCAGGGTCAGGGTGCGCGGCAGGTCCGGCGGGCGGCCGTCGCGCAGGTCCCAGTCGCCGGGATGCAGGTCGTGCACGCTCACCCGCAGGCGGCGGCCGTGGTGTTCGATCCGCAGCTCGACTTCGCGCTCCACGCCGATCGGCCAAGCTTCCGGCAGACTGCGCGCCACCTCGGGCGTCGGCGCCACGCGCAGCCGCCACAGGTCGAACAACGCCAGCACCGTGAGCAGCGCGCCGCCGCCGAGCCAGACCACCGGCGGCAGCCAGCGCGCGCTGACCGCGATGCTCAGCGCGGCCAGCGCCACGCAGGCCCAGATCAGGCCCGGCGCGGGTCGCGGCCAGGCGCGCTGCACCGCGGGCGTGGCGGCGGCCGGCACGGTCGGCGGGCGCGCCGGCGCGGTGCGCGGCGCCGGCTTGCGAGAAGCGGCGGCGGTGGCGGCGGATGCGTTCACTTCCGCGGGGCTTCGACCTTGGCGAGCAGGGCTTCCAGCACCTGGTCGGGCGTCTGGCCTTCGATCTGCATTTCCGGCGACAGCGCGATGCGGTGACGCAGCGCCGGCTTTGCGACGCCGCGGACATCGTCGGGCACCACGAAATCGCGGCCGGCCAGCACCGCCTGCGCGCGCGCGGCGCGAACCAGGGCGAGGCTGCCGCGCGGGCCGGCGCCGAGCGCGATGCCCGGCCATTTGCGGGTGGCGGCGACGATGCGCACCGCGTAATCGACCACCGCCGGATCGACCGTGACCAGCGCGGTGCCCAACTGCATCGCGACGATGTCCTGCGCGCTCAGCACCGCCGCGACCTGCGACAGATCGAACTGCGCCGCGGCGCGGCCGCTGCTGACCGCGGTCACCATCGCGACCTCGTCGGCATGCGAGGGATAGTCGATCAGCACCTTGAGCAGGAAGCGGTCGAGCTGCGCCTCGGGGAGCGGATAGGTGCCTTCCTGTTCGACCGGGTTCTGGGTCGCCAGGGTCATGAACGGCGCCGGCAGCGGATGGCTGCCGCCTTCGATCGTCACCTGCTGCTCCTGCATCGCTTCCAGCAGCGCCGACTGGGTCTTGGCCGGGGCGCGATTGATCTCGTCGGCCAGCAGCAGGTTGGTGAAAATCGGGCCGCGACGGATCGAGAAGCGTTCGGCCTTGGGGTCGTACACGGCATGGCCGCTGACGTCGCTGGGCATCAGGTCGGGCGTGAACTGCACGCGGCCGTAGCTGCAGCCCAGGGCCTGACCGAGCGCGCGCACCAGCAGGGTCTTGCCGAGGCCGGGCACGCCCTCGATCAGCACGTGGCCGCCGGCGAGCAGCACGATCAGGATCTGTTCGAGCACCTCGTCCTGGCCGATGAAGGCCTTGGCGACCTCCTCGCGCACGGCGGCGGCGCGCGCAACGAGCGCCTCGCCGACGATCGGTCCGGGCGCGGTGCGGGCCGCGGATTCGGTGGAAGCGGAATCGTTCATAGTCGGGTTCTCAGGTGCAGGAGTTTGGCGATGCGGAGCACGAAGTCGCGGGCGTCGCCGGGGCGCGGATAGCGCAGCGCGGCTTCGATCTCGGCGACCGGCCATCCGGTGCGTTTGACCAGGGCGTCGATCTGCGCCGGGCCTTCGAGCGCGGCGGCGAAGGGATCGCGGCGGCGCAGGCGGCGCATGAAGGCCTCGTGGACCGCGGCATACAGCGTAGCGCGACGGCCGTAGCGATACAGATGATCGCCGCTGGCCTGGATGTGTTCGAGCAGCGAGCGGCGGTCCGGCGGCGGCGCCGAACGCAGCGGCCCGAACCGCTCGGCGCGCATCCACAGCCACAGCAGCAGGGCGAGCGCGGCCGCCAGCAGCACGCGCCAGGCGTGCTGGAACAGCAGATCCAGCAGCGAGGGCATCTCCGCGCTGTAGATCAGATGGAAGGTGCCGTTCGCGGCCCAGTTCGGCTGCAGCAACTGACGCGCGAGCGCGGCGTGCTGCGGGTCTTCCAGGCCGTCGTTCTCCAGGAAATCGAGATCGGCGATCACATCGACGCTGCCGGCACCGCGCAGCACCCGGGCATAGCCGTATTCGCCCTGTTCGTCGTCGCCCCAGGTGGTCGCGGTCTCGACATCCTCGTCGAGGAAGTAGAAGCGGCGGCCGGAGCAGAATTCGACGTGGTGTTCATGCTTGCCGACCTGCAGGCCGTAGCACAGCGGATCGGCGTCCATCGCCACGACGCCCAGCCTGTCGAGCAGCGGCACGTCCTCGCCGGCCAGCACCACGCCCGGTGGCGGCGTGCGCACGATCAGATGGCCACCGCGATCGACCCAGTCGAGCAGAGCATCGACCTCGCGGGGCATCAGCGCACGCGGGTCGCCCAACAGCAGCACGCTGTCGGCGGGGCGCAGCGGATGCCCGGCCGGGTCCAGCCGCTGGCGCGCGTCGACCTTGCGGCCGTCCTTCTGCAGGGCGAGCTTGAGCGCGTACAGCGGGTTGTAGGCCGCTTCGCCGCGCGGCGGCAGATCGATGTCCTCGACCGTCCATTCATAGGTGCGCAGCCACCACCACACGAACAGCCCGACCAGCGTCGCGGCGAGCGCACCGATCAGCCCCGTGCGGAGCATCGCCGCGCGGTTCATGCGCGCCACCCGAAACGCTGCGCCAGTCGCGCGACCAGGCCGTCGAAGTCTTCCGCGCCCGGCAGGGTGTGGGCATAGGCGGCGTACTGCCAGACCCGCACGGCTTCCTGGAACGCGCTGCGGTCCTCGGCCTCGGCCAGGCGCCGCGACAACCGCAGGCAGTCGGCCTCGGTCGCGCCCGGCGGCGGATGCGCGCCGACCCGCGCGACCATCGCCTCGACGCTGGCGCGATACAGCAGGGCCAGCGCGCGTCGCGGCTGGCCTTCGGCCCACAGCCGGCGCGCGACCGTGGCGATGTCCGGCGGCAGCGGTTCGGCCTGCTCCAGCGAGAGACTGACCGTCGGCGTCGGTTCGGGCTCCGGCACGGCGGCAATCCCGCGCAGCCACGGCAACCACTTGCGCGCGGTCAGCACCAGCGCGAGCACCAGTCCGCCGACCAGCAGCCACAGTGCGTTCTCGACCAGGAAACCGATCGCGTTGGAGATCGCGCGCAGGAACGCGGAATCGCCTTCGGTCTGTTCCTCGGGTTTCTTGTCTTTCGGATTGCGCGGCTTCCAACTGCCGACCTCGCGCTTGGGGCGCAGGTCCGGATCGCGATAGGCCTCGGCCGCGACCTTCTCGAACGCGGCAGGATCGACCGAATCCTCGCCGAAGATCTGCGGCAGGGTGCGGGTCGGCAGATGCAGCGGTCCTTTGTCCGCTTCCTTGCCGTCCGCCTGCTTGTCACCCGCCTGCTTGTCACCCGCCTGCTTGTCGCCCGCTTCCCCGCCGTCCGCGGCCTTGTCCTTGTCTGCGGGCGCATGCGGGCGGGTGCGCTCGTTCTTGTCCACCGCCTGCTTGTCCATCGCCTTCGGCGCGTCGGTGTCCGCCTCTTTCCGCGAAGTTTCCTGCGCCTGCGCCGCAGGCGTGCCGCCGTCCTGCGCGATGCCGGTGCCTGGAGCGAGCAGGACGAACGTCAGCAGCACCGCCGCCGCGCCGCCGAGCGTGCGCTCCAGGCGCTTGCGCATGCGCCGGAACACGATCTCCAGATCCCAGGCTTCGAGTTGGGTTCGACGGTTGAGATACAGCCCGAACCCGGCGCCGACGTAGAACGGTTCGAGGAAGGCCACCGCCAGCCAGTCGGCGGCGTGCAGCAGCAGTTGCAGCCAGTCGGGCGTGTCCTTCTCCAGCATCTGCCAGGTGCTGCGCATGACATCGGGCACCTGTTCGTTGGGCACGAACAGCAGCACGGTCAGGATCAGCGACAACTGCAGCGCGGCGAGGAAATGCAGGCAGACCAGGGTCAGCAGCATCGCCGGACCGCCGAGCCCGCCGCCGATCACCCGCCGGCGCGCGGCGATCAGCGCCGGGTTCGCGCCTTCCAGCAGGTCCACCGGCAGCATCGACGCTCGCATCGGGCTGAACCGGCGCCAGGTGAGATGCCCGAGCATCGGCCGCCAGCCCCAGTGCAACTGCGCGCGCAGGGTCTCGGCCACGCTCGGGACGCTGCCGAACACCGCGCGCGACAGCACGTACACCGGAATCCGGTCGAACACCGGCCGCAGCCACCACATCAGCACCAGCGCGATCCAGATCTGGCCGATCGCCCAGGCCGCGAGATTGAGCAGCGCGAACACCGTGCCGGTGACGATCAGCCACGGCACCCAGATCGCGCGCGCATGCCGGCGGACCAGGGCGGTGCCCAGTTCCATCGCTTCCCACGACGAGCGCGGGCGCAGTTCGACGGTGAGCGCGTCCAGTTTCATGCGTCCGCCCGCGACGGTGGGACGGACGCCGTGGACGATACGCTCGACGGATCACGCGGCAGTGCAGCGTGAGCAGATCCGTCTCGCCCCCGCCCACCGAACGCGAGCCAGACCAGCACGATCACCCACAGGGTCGCGCCGACCGCGTATTTCACCAGCGCCGGGATCCAGCCGATCGACGACCAGAACGCCTCGACGAAGGCCGCGAACACCAGCATCGCGAAGATGCCGAGGCACATGCGCGCACCGATCCGTCCGGCCTCGATCAGCGCGTCCACCCGCCGCCGCCGCCCGGGCGCGACCAGCGCCAGACCGAGCTGCAGCCCGGCCGCGCCGGCGAGCACGATCGCGGTCAGCTCCGGTGCCGAATGCCCGGCGACGAAGCGCCAGAACGGATCGCCGTGACCCACCGCCTGCAAATGCCCGGCGATGCTGCCGATGAACAGACCGTTGGTGATGAGCACGATGATGCTGCCGACCCCGAACAGCAGCCCGCTGGCGAAGGTGCGCAGGCCGATGCTGACGTTGTTCATGATGTAGTAGCCGAACATCATCACGTCGCTGCCGCTCTCGCGCCCGAGCCGGCGCTCGGCGTCGTCCGGGTCGTACATGCGTTCGAATTCGGCCAGTTGCTGCGGATCGTGCAGGGTGTGGATCAGCTCGGGCGAGACCTGCGCCGCGACGAACGAACCGACCAGCGGTACCGCGAACAGCAGCAGCGAAGCCCACAGGCAACCGCGATGGGCGCGCACCAGGCGCGGGAATTCGGCGAGGAAGAACTCCAGCGCGCGCCGCCACTGCGGCGGCGGCGCGCGATAGAACGCGGCGTGACCGCGCTGGGTGAGGCCCTGCAGCCGCTCCACCACCTGCGGGCTGTAGCCGCGGCTGCGCGCCAGCGCCAGTTGCTGGCACACACGCCGGTAGCGCGCCGGCATGTCTTCGTCGCGCAGTCCCTGCCAATCCTTCTGATGCGCGCGGGCCTGGCGCGGACTGTCGCCGCGCGCGATCAGCCAGGCCTCGAATTCGTTCCACTCGTCCTGATGGCGGGCGACGAAGGCTTCCTGCTTGAGCACGGCCTGCTGCAGACGGGCGACGTTCATTGGCGCCCCAGCAGCCAGTTGGCCACGGCCTGCAGCCGGAGGACCCCGATCGCGCCGCCGGCGCCGACCGCAGGCGCGGCGATCGCGGCCAGTTCCTCGCGTCGTTCCTGGGTCAGTTGCGGCCCGCGTTCGGCATAGGCGATCACCGCCATCTGCTCGTGCGGCAGCAGCGGATGCAGCGGCGGCTGCGCGCCCTCGGTCGGCGCGCGCGCCGCATGCCGCTCGCGCGGCGCATGGATGACCATGGTCTTGCCGACCATGTCGCCGAGGCGCCGTCCCCACGGGTCGGCGAAGCTGGCGACCAACCCGACGCCGTAGCCGAACGGCAGCACGTCGACGGTACGCAGCAGATTGCGCACGATCGAGCCGATCCAGCCGACCGGAGCGCCGTCGTCGGCGATCACCCGCAGCTCGAGCGCGCGCTTGCCGGGCGTCTGCCCGTCCCACAGCACCTCGAACAGGATCGGGTAGCCCCAGAAGATCACGAAGTAGGCGATCAGATACAGCCCCATGCCGGCGTCCTGCAGCACCGCCACGATCGCCGCGACCATCATCAGCATGGCCGTGCGCACCGCCAGGTCGATCGCCCAGGCCATCGCGCGCGGCACCGGCCCGGCGGCCGGGAGACGCAGGGCGATGCCCTCGGGGGTGTAGACCTCGCGCACGGTATCGAGCGCGGCCGGGCGACGGTTCATGCTGCGGACGTTCCCCGCGCGGACCCCTGTCCGCGCCCAGGCCTTGCCGGCCCCCTTGTCCCGCTCCGCATCTCGCCTCCGTCCCGAAACCGCGCCTGTCGTCGCACTCTGTGCCTACTCTACCCTGCGCCACCGGCGATTGGGCAGCGTCGTGCCGGTTTTCGCGGCGACAATGCGCCGACTCCCGTCCCGAGCCGCCCATGGACTGCCGACCCGGCTGCGGCGCCTGCTGCATCGCGCCGTCGATCGCCTCGCCCATCCCCGGCATGCCCCATGGCAAACCGGCAGGCCTGCCCTGCGTGCAACTCGACGACGACCTGCGCTGCCGCCTGTTCGGCCGCCCCGAACGCCCGGCTTTCTGCGTCTCGCTGCGCCCGGAGCCGGGGATGTGCGGCGGCTCGCGCGCGGAGGCGCTGTCGTTGCTGACCTGGATGGAAGCGGCGACGCGGCCGTAGATGCCACCGCCTACAGCGGCTTGCGCTTCGCGTCGCGCAAACCGGACAGCAGCGGGGTGCCGTCGGCGGCCACCCGCAGTTCGCCGTAGCGCGCGGGTTCGTAGCGCGCGCCCTGGCCTTCGGCGAAGAACCAGGCGTTGCTCGCGATGCGGATGCCTTCGGGGCTGCGCTCGCGGAAACGCACCGCGATCTGGCCGGCGCCGAGCGGCCGCGGCGCGTCCTGCACCCGCGCGAAGCGGCCGACGCCGTCGCGATCGAGATCGAACACCGCGTAGGCGGTGCGGCATCCCCTGAAGCCGCAGTCCCCGCTCCAGCGACCGACCTCGCGCAGGTCGCCGGCGGTGCCGGACGCAGGATGCAGCGCACGCTCGATCTGCTCGGTCGCCGCGAAGCGCAATGCCATGTAATCGCCCTGCATCAGCGAACGCGGGTCGACCGGGGCGAGTTCGAGCAGCAGCACGCGGCCCTCGCGCAGCGTGCGCTCGTGTCCGAAGATCGCGTGATTGGCCACCGCCAGCGCGGCGAGCAGGCCAAGCACGATCAACGCGGCGCGCCAGTGCTTCATGCCGTCCTCCCCCGCGCGGCGCGCACCACCGCCCAGCGCGCCGCGAGCAGCAGCGCACCGCCGGCGAACAGCCAGCCGGCCTTCTCGATCAGCGGCAACTGGAGTTGGTAGTAGTAACGCAGCAGATAGATGCCGATGCCGAGCAGGCCGAGACCGAGCAGCGCCGGCCGATACAGCGCGAACCCGGTCAGCGCGAGCGCCACGCCGAAGCCCACGCCCGGTGCCCGCCACCACAGCAGCGCGAAGGCCGCCGCCAGCGCGAACGCCAGCAGCCGGGTGCGTTCCGCCGCCTGTGGCGGCCGCGACAGCAGCCACCAGACGCAGGCCGGCAGCAGCGGAACACCCAGCGCCTCGGCGACGAGGAAGGGCGAATCGTCGACGATGACGGTGGTGCCCGACCACACCCGCTCGGGTTCGACGAACCACAGTGCGATCAGTGCGACCACGCTCACCGCCCAGGCCAACGGCGGCCACGCCGGCGCCACCCGGTCGTGCGACGCGCTGCGCCACCACAGCGCCAGCGTGGCCCAGGCCAACGTCAGCGGCGCCATCGCCTCGATCACGCCGTCCTGCGCCTTGCACACGCCATACAGCGCGGCGGCGAACACCAGGCCGCACAGGAAGCGATGCAGCGCCGGGCGGCCGAGCGCGTACATCGTCAGCGCCACCGCGGCCACCCCGGACCACAGCAAGGTCTCCCCGGTGCGGTCGGCGGATTCGAGCGTCTCCGCCAGGGCCATGCCGATCAGCAACTGCCCGACCAGACTGGTGGCGATCGCGAACTGTTCGATGAAGTCGCGGCCGTGCGCGATGCGCAGCAGCACCCAGGCCAGTACGCAGCAGCCGGCCCCCATCGTGAACGCCAGCACCGGCGCGTCCCACAGCCGGTCGAACGCGGAGAGGAAGAAGCCGAACAGGAACGCCGCCGCGATCCAGGCCGCGACCCCGGTGAGCGCGGCCAGCGCCCAGTGCGTGGTTTCGCCGGCGGGCAACGCGCCCTCGACCGCACCCGCGGCCTGCAGCCGCGCCCAGAGATTCGCCGCACGCCCGCTCATGCCGCCTCCCCGCGCGCCAACCGGCGCAGCGCGAACGCGGTCAGCGCCGCCTGCACCAGCACCGCCAGCGCGATCAGCAGGAAATCCAGAGCTTCGTCCCCACCATCGAACAGGATCTCGATCAGGAACGCGGTACTCACCGCGATGATGCCCAAGGCCAGGGCCGCGAGGATCGGCAGATCCCGGCGCAGGCGCACGGCGAAGACCAGCAGCGCGGCGGTCGCCGCGGCCCAGACCAGGTTCGCCACGCCGAGCGGCGGCAGGAAATCCGGCGCGCGGCCCTCGAGGATCTCGCTCATCGCCGCCAGCGACAGCAGCGCCACCGCAGCCGCGGCCAGCAACCGGCGCGCGACGGCCCCTGCGAATTCGGGCCAGCGCCGGCCGCCGGTTTCGTGCAGCGCGAGCAGCGCCACGTTCAGCAGGCCCAGCGTCATCGCCGCGCGGTCGCCGGCGAACAGCAGATCGTTCGGATGCAGGCCCAGCCACAGCCCGACCGCAAGATTGAGCAGCAGGGCCCAGGTCAGCCACTGCGCCGCATTGCGCGCGGCGAGCGTCCACGGCAGGGCCAGCACGGTCCACAGCGCGAACAGTTCCCAGCTGTCGGCGCCGGTCTGGTAGGTCTGGCCGATCAGCGCGAGCAGCGCGCCGAGCAGGATCGTCGCCAGCCACAGCGCGGCCTGACCGCCGCGCCGCGCGGGACCCAATCGGAATGCGACCGCCACCGCCAGCACCAGCGCCACCTGCAGCCCCGCGAAACGCGCGAGCTTGCCCAGATGCTCCCAGTTGGCGGCGACGAAACACACCGCGCCGGCCGCGCACAGCGCCACCCCGAGCCACAGCGCGAAACGATCGAGAAAATCCCGCCACAGTGCCGGTGGCGGACCCGCATCGTCCGCAGCCTCACCGACCGCGGACCGCGAGAGCGTCCCCGCGCGCCGCCAGCCGCGGATCAGCGCCCGGTCGGCGGCGGTCTCGCGCCAGTCCTGCCATCCGCTCATCCGCATCTCCCCGGTTGCGCCGCTTACGCCGGCGGGTCCAGATACTGATCTTTCAGTCGCACGTAATGCTGCGCCGAGTAGTACAGCGCCTCGATCTCGGAATCCTTGAGCCGGCGCACGAACTTCGCCGGATTGCCCAGCCACATCTCACCCTCGCCGACCACCTTGCCCGGCGGCACCAGCGCTCCGGCACCGACGAAGCCGTGCTTCTTCACCGTCGCCCCGTCCAGCACGATCGCGCCCATTCCGATCAGCGCCGCGTCCTCGATCGTGCAGGCATGGATGATCGCCTTGTGGCCGATGGTCACATCGCTGCCGATGCGGGTGGCGAACCCGCCCAGCTTCGCGTGTGGCCCATCGTGGCTGACGTGGATGACCGTCCCGTCCTGGAGGTTGGTGCGATCGCCGATGCGAATGAAGTTCACGTCCCCGCGGATCACCGTGAACGGCCACACCGACACGTCCTCGCCGAGGATCACGTCGCCGATCACGACCGCGGCCGGGTCGACATAGGCCCGCACGCCGAGCGTCGGCACATGATGGAGGTAGGGGCGGACGGGGGATGCGGGAGGCTGGTCGGTCATGGCCGCATGATAGACCACGCCCGGCTCAACCGCCCTCGTCGCGCACCCCGTTCTTCTCGGCACCGGACCGGAACAGCCAGTCCTCGATCGAACCCTGCTCGCGCAGCACCAGCTCCAGGTCCTTGGCCCGGGCCGCCGCCAGCTTGTAGCCCATGCGTTCGGCATCGAACCGCGCCGAGCGTGCGATGTCGCGCGCTTCGTCGCGCAGGCTCGCATCGAGCGCACCCACCAGCGCGGCCATGTCGATCAGCGCCGAGGTGCGTTTCAGATGCAGGCCGCAATTGGTCGCCTTGGTCAGCGCGGTCATCAGGTCCTGGCGCGCCGAGCGGAATTCGCCGAACCCCATGTACAGTCGCGCCCGCAGCATGCACGCGGTCACCACGATCCGCGACATGCCCAGGCGCTCGGCTTCGTGCTTGATCTTGCGGATCCGCGCCAACTGCTGCTGCAGTTGGCCGGCACCGGGCTGCCGCTGCATCGCCATCCGCAGCTCCGACTCGCCCAGCATCACGCTGAAGATCAGATCGCTGCGTCCGGACGCTTCGGCCTCGGCCCGCGCGGTCGCGAACATCTCCGCCGCCGCGGCGTGATTCCTGCGTCCCGATTCGACATCGGCCCGGATCAGGTAGTAGAGCGCAGTCAGGCCGTGGACACCCTCCCCGACGATGCGCTTGTCGTTGGTTTCCAGCCACTGCATCGCCTCGCCTGCGCCGCCGCACAGGAATTTCAGGCGTGCGTCGACGAGACCGAGAACGAGATTCAGGATCCGGATCTCGCGATGCACGCGCCGCGACTCCGCGACCCTGTCGCTCTTGTCGGAGAAGAGTTCGATCAGCTCGCTGATGTCGCGCTTTTCGCTCGCCAGAATGCGTCCCGCGCGATTGAACGCGCCGCGTTCGATCTCGGCCATCGCCAGATTCATCATGATCCGCAGTTTCGAGACCGAAAAATCCGGAAGTCCGCGATCGACGTAGATCAGTTGCTCGAAGCCGCCGCCGGCTCGCAGGCGCTCGGTCTCGAACTCGATCGCCTGCTCGAACAGGGCGCTGGCATCGTGCGCATGCCCCTGCAGAAGCTTGACCACCCCCAACTCGTTGAACAGCCAGACCCACTCGCGTTCGAACAGCGGCTCGCCATCGTCCGGCTCGCGCGCAGCGCAGCGCAGCGCGGCGTGCCGCAGGTCGAGCAGCCTGCGCAGATAGTCGTCCAGGGTCGTTCTGCCGGGAATTTCATCCTGATCGTTGCCATGTGCCGAGCGCAGGACCGATCCGATCCGCATCGATCCGCGCAGCAGCATGTAGGCAGCGCGTACCTGCGGGTGCGGTGCAGCCGAACCGTCCTCCAGAGGAGCGAGCAGTCCATCGACCGTGTTCCAGATGAACCCGTAGTCCTCGCGGTCCAACGGGACGATTTCGTCGTCGATCACCGGGATGACGGTGATCGCGGTCTGCTCGCGTCCGACCACGACCGAGAAGGGAAGGCCCTTCTTGGTCGCCAGCCAGTTGCGAACATGCGCATGGAGGCCATGGCGTACGCGAAAGGGGCGCTCAGGGGAATCAGCGGTCCTGGGACGACTGTAGCAATCGGTCAGCTCGGTGACCAGGTCGAGACCGCGCAGCCATCCCATCGCCTTTTCGATCTCTTGCTGCAGTTGATCATCAGTCTTGATCTTGTCGTGGTAATCACGCTTGATCTCGATGAACTCCGGGCACCTCGCGAACACCGATTTCTCGACCGGCCCGCCGAATGCGAAAAGATGCTTGAGAATCGCGTGAGAAATGACCTTCGTGATGCGAGCCTCGGTATCACGATGACGCAGCACGTGGGTCTCGATCTGCGCGATCGTCACATCGACCAGATTCGGAACGCGCTGGCGCGGATCCTGGGTGATGTTCAGGGTATGGTCAATCCTTCGCAGGATGTCTTCGAATCGATCTGTTCCAACGATGACGCGTTCCTCGGGGACAGAGCTCGCGCGCCCGTCTGCGGATTTCGTCTGCTCAGGCACCACTTCGGCATATACGGACGTGAGGAAGGAGGCCACCCACACCGAGCGGCACTTCGTCGCGATCCGCGAGATCTCCCGCATCCTTCCTGCGCTTCCGTCGTCCATTGACGTGTCGGGCGTCGACTGCTCGGACTCGTCACTCCGGAACGCGTCGACATGATCGATCAGCCACTCATGGAATGGCTCGCCGTTTATCGCTGCTTGAACGTCGTTGCCCGCTCCGGCGTCCGGAAGTTTGCGCCTGGTGACGTCGAGGCTCATGAAATATTCGACTGTCTCGATGTTCTCGCACAGCAACAGCCAACGCGTGCCCTGGCGACCGATGGAAGCCCGGAAGAATGCGTCCCATTCGGCCAGCTTTGGACGTCTTTCGCTGTTGGTGATCGCGATATCGACGTGGGAGACGATGTACTCCAGCTTCGTCGGTGTGTCCCTCGCCAACTTGGCAGGGTAGGCGGGATGCCAGTAAGCCATGAGGTCGAAAACGGGGTCGCGGCCGCAGGACTGTCCGAACGAGAGGATCAGCCGCCTGCCCTCGGCCGGGCACTCCTTTTCCATGAACCTCGCCGCGAGCATTCCCTTGCCGCTGCCGTTCCTCGCCCGTGCGACCACCACCTGATGCTGGCTCATCAGGACCGACGCATCGTTGCGCCGAGAAGTTCCGGACTCGTCCTTCAGTATCGTTCGCAGAAATTTCCGGTTCCTGCTTTCTTCCGGATGCGGACAGGAGATATTGTGGGAGCACACCCGTTCGGCACGAAGATCGAACCTGGCGTTGGCGGGACTGCGGAAATGCCACTTCCCCAGATCGGTGGTGGAGTGGGTTCTGAGTGGCCGGTGCTTCCAGCGCTTCCGCCAATTCACGGACTTTGCTGAAATCGCCTGAAGGGCATCCTGCAGTGCGCGCGAGTGAATCGCGGAGCTGAGGTTGGAGACCGCCTCGATGAGAGGGTCGAGAATATCGATATTGTCGAGGACGCTGACGCCGTTTTCCTGCGCATGCAATGTCGCCCAGATCAGCCTGAATACGTCGCAGTGCCATGGCGTCAGATTCAGGCGCGGGAGATTGTAGATGGTGAAACGACTCTCGGCCGGCGTGGCCGGATCCTCCGCGTGGAGCTTTTCTTTCAAGTCTTTCTCGATCGCGGGAAGCTCGACCCTGATGCGCTCTTGGCGCGCGCCGGATTCCTCCCCTCTGATCGCTTTCAGGCGCGTTTCGATTGCTTCGAGACACGACAGCTCGACCGATAGCGGCTCGAGCCTTGCGGCGACTGTCTCGCGCAACTTCGCCGACTCAGGATCGTTTCTGTCCGCCATGTCCTGATGCAGCACCCTGAAGGCCGTCTGCACGAGCGGATGAAGATGGAAGTCTCCCGCCTCGGGATCCGAGGAGCTGCCCAGACGGGTTCCGTAGAAGATCGTGCGGATGCCGTACCGCTGGAAGTATTTGATGCCGTCGGCGGTGTCCTTGATCTCGTTCCTGGACATCAGGAACGCATAGACCGGCCTGACTTCGCGTTCCGGTGCCTGCGAGAGGATCCGCATCGCCCGAAACAGCACTTCCTCGCTCATGCCGACACCGATGAAGACGATCGCATTGGCCCTGTAGAGAAGTTCCTGACTGTCTTCGAGGATCTGATTCCACGGCGCGTCCACGAAGTATCGCCGGTTGTAGTCGATATCGGTGACGATCATCTGCGACGGGTAGCGTACCGATCCGTGCAGATGCAGGACCTGCGAGACGCCAACCGGAGAGTCGGCCGCGAACAGCATGAATTCACCGACGTTCGAGCGGTCGAGATCCACGCTCCGGGCTTTTTCGCCGAGCCGCGAGCGTGCGATCAGCTTGTGGCTACGGTCGGCTTCTTCGCGCAGCAGCTCCGGGGTGAACTGCGACCTGTTGAACTTCGGCGTCATGCTCTCGAACGGGAAATCCGTCCGTTCGAGCATGCGCTCGATTTCGTGATCATAGTTCAAGGTCGCGAAACGCGAGATTCTCCAGTCCTTGCGCAGGGTACCCAGCACATCGATGGTCGGCGACGGCGTATCGAGCAACTGGGTCTTCGCTGAAGGCGTTTTTTCCTGGCCGGTGTCGCGCTTCAATCCGGCGATGGCGGCCGCGAGCTTGATTCCCTTGTCGTAGTCGATCGGCACGTAGGCGCGATTGCCGAGCGCCCTGATCCATTCCAACAGGTCTGCGGCGCATTTTGAGAAGTTGTCGATGCCTTCCAGCCTATCGAGCGCCTTCGTCGCAAATTCGGTGGGCAACGTGTCTGGAAATGCGAAAATTTCGCACAGCGCCTGATCGCGCCCTTCATCACCTTTGTCGGATGATTGGCGCAACATCTCCGTCGCCAGCGCCAGGCGATCGAATTTGTCGATCTCCTGCTGCTTGGCCTCGGCTTCGGTCAGCTTTTGCGCCCGTTCGATCGCAATCCTCAGGCGGGCCGTCGGGTCGAGATTGCCGGCTTCATTGGCGGCGAGCTCGAGCATTTTTCTCGAAAGGTTGTCCCAACTGCCGTAGCCCAGCACCGTGCTGTTGCCCGAGCCGACGAAGGCGACGATGCCGCCGATCGTCAGCGAGCGATACAGATCGATGATCGGCTGGCCATGCAGCGGGGTGAGCACGCCGCCGTCGATGTCGTATTCGATGCTGTAGAGGTGTCGCGAGGTCTTTCGTGTCGGGCGCTGCTTCGGCGATTCGGCCATCTTCGTGCGTGCTCCGCGCACCGCGGGGCGCGACGCCGGTCCGGGCGGAGCGGTGCGCGCGGCCGATCGGCGCGGCATCCGCGGCGAGCCCCCTGTGGCGCGGGTTCCGGGAACCGGACCGACGCCGCTCGCCGTCGGGGGAGGCGTCCGTGCGAGGCCGTGCTCCCGACCGGTCGATGGTCGGTCAGGCCCCGGCAGGCCTCAACATGTCAGATATGACAGGGGGACCGGCGCCCCGGCGGGGCGACGCACGCGCGGACGCACTACACTCCGCCCATGAGCACCACCGTCCCCACCGCCGCGACCGCGGCCACGACCGCCGTCAACGCTGCGATCACCGCGGCCAATGCCGCCCGCGCCGGCGGTTCGGGCGGCGGGGATGCGGGGCCGTACGCGCCGGCAGCCCCCGCGACCACGATCGAGGCGCTGGCGCCGACGCTCGACCGCCTGCGCGCCGGGTGGCGGGCGCGGCGGCCCGACTACGCGCAGCGGATGGACGATCTGGCCCGGCTGAAGGCCGCGTTCCGCGCCGGTCTGGGCGAGATGCAGGCGGCGGTGGCGGCGGATTTCGGTCACCGCTCCGAACACGAGACGCTGTTGTCGGACGGGATGACCGTGATCGCCGAGATCGATCATCTGCGTCGCCATCTGCGCGGCTGGATGCGGCCGCGTCGTGCCTCGGTCGGCTGGAAGCTGTGGCCGGCGCGGGCGCAGATCCGGCGCGAGGGCGTGGGCGTGGTCGGGGTGATGGCGCCGTGGAACTATCCGGTGAATCTGACCCTGATCCCGCTGGCGACCGCGATCGCCGCCGGCAATCACGTCTTCGTCAAACCTTCCGAACACACGCCGCGCACCAGCGCCTGGCTGGCGAAGCTGCTGGCCGAGGTGTTTCCCGCCGACCGCGTCGGCGTGGCCCTCGGCGGCGCGGAGATCGGCGCGGCCTTCGCCGCGCTGCCGCTCGATCATCTGGTCTTCACCGGTTCGACCGCGGTCGGGCGCCGGATCATGGCCGCGGCGGCGCCCAATCTCACGCCGCTCACGTTGGAACTCGGCGGCAAGTCGCCGGCGATCGTGGCCGCGGATTTCCCGATCGAGCAGGCCGCGGCGCGACTGGCGACCGGCAAGTGGTTCAACGGCGGCCAGACCTGCATCGCGCCGGATTACGTGCTGATCGACGCTGCGCGTCGCGATGCGCTGGTCGCGGCGCTGCGCGCGCAGGTCGTCTCGCGCTACGGCGCGGACATGGGCGCGGCCGGCGACTACACCCGGATCGTCAACGAAGGTCAGTACCGGCGCCTGCGCGGGTATCTGGACGACGCCCGCGAACGCGGATTGCAGGTGATCCCGCTGGCAACCGTGGACGAAGCCCTTGCCGAGGCCGAACGGTTGATCCCGCCGACCCTGGTGCTGGAACCCGGCGACGACGCACGGGTGATGCAGGAGGAGATCTTCGGCCCGATCCTGCCGATCCGCGGCTATGCGCGGCTGGAGGACGCGATCGCCTACGTCGAGGACCACGACCGCCCGCTGGCGCTGTATCCCTTCAGCCACGAGCGGCCCACGGTCGAGACCATCCTCGGCCGCCTGCTTGCCGGCGGCGTCACCGTCAACGACACCTTGCTGCATTTCGCCGCGAACAACCTGCCCTTCGGCGGCATCGGCCCCAGCGGCATGGGGCAGTATCACGGCCGCGCCGGTTTCGACGCCTTCACCAAGGCGATGCCGGTGCTGTGGCAGGCGCGCTGGAGCGCGACGGACTGGATCCGCCCCCCGTATCGCGGCAAGGTCGATCGGCTGATCCGCTTCCTTGCCGGCGGTTGAACATCGCCGGCCTGGGCCGGCTCAAAGCATCCGCCGCAGCGCGTTGTCGCGACGGAAGACGTGATGCCACAGCGCCGCCAGTAAGTGCGCCGCGATCACCGCGTAGAAGGCGTTGCCGACGATCTCGTGCGCCTCCTCGAAGAATTCCCCCGCATCCTCGCCGAGCACGAACGGCGGCGGCAGCGACCAGCCGGTCAACGGGATCGCCAGCGCATGGCCTTCCGACCAGACCGCGAGCACGCCCAGCAGCGGCTGCACCACGACGAACAACAACAGCGCCAGGGTGACCAGCCGCCCCGGCCACAGCGACCACGACGGCGGCGCCGGCACGATCGGCGGTGTGCGCGAGAGCAATCGCGCCAACAGGCGCGGCAGGAACAGCAGCAGCAGGCCGATGCCGGCGAGCACATGCCAGTCGATGCCGGTGCGTTCGCCTTCCTCGATCTCCTCGCCCAGCTCGCTGCTCAGATACGCGACCAGAATCAATCCGGCGCTGAGCCAGTGGATCACGCGCACCGGCCAGGCGAATCGGGTCGTCGCGACGGTTGCGGAGGTGTGGTCTGCGGTAGTCATCGGCGGAATCCTCGTACAGGGCCGCGCCGCACGGGGGCGGCGTGTAACAACTGCAGTGTCGGCGTCCACGGAGGCGGTGCGTTGATGCGGATCAAGCCGACGCACGCGATTCAGCGGACAGCGATGATCGCGCCCGGCGGGCATCGCAATCCCGGCGCAGCGGATGCGCACGAGAATGCGAAACGTTGCGCTTCGCGCCCGCATCCTGCCGCCAGGGCGGACACCGAAGTGGGCGCTGGGGCCGGTGCCGGGCCGCGGCGCGGGGAACCGCGACGCCGCGCACGGATGCTGCCGTGCCGCTTGACGCGATCGCCCGGCCGGCGTAAGTAACGCACAACGCTTCCGGGGTCGTCATGCCGAAACCGCGTTTCCACATCCGGCACCTGTGCCGCACCTTCTACCTCAGCGAATGGTGGGACGAATAGTCCTGCCCGACTGAGTCGCCCGCGGCCCGCGGCCCGCGGCCCGCGGCCCGCGGCCCGCTGCGCGCTGCGCGCCGTACCGCCGACCATACGTCGTCCGCGTCGGCATCCCGATCCGATCGCTTCCGCCGCTGCATCGCGCAGTGCGCCGACGCGCATCCGTTCATCGCATCCGTCCATGGAGGTTGTCATGTCGCTCGTCCACCGTTCGCGCGCCTCGCTGCGCGGCGTTCTGCTCCTCGCGTGTCTGTGCCTGATCGCGCCCGTCGCGGCGCAGGTGACCAACGAAAGCGAAAACAACGATCGCGAGTCGCTCGCCGACGGCCCGGTCGGCTCCGGCGTGCGCGTCTCCGGCAGTCTGTCCTCGACCACCGACATCGACTGGTTCTATTTCGACCTCGCCGCCGCGGCCACGCTCAACATCAGCCTGAACCACGATGCCGGCGACGATTTCGACTGGGCGCTGTACCGCTCCAGCGGCGGCGCGATCAGCAGCGGCAAGACCAGCAACATTCCCGAGGCCGGCAGCTACAACGCCACCGCCGCCGGCCGCTACTACCTCAAGCTCACCGCCTATCGCGGCAGCGGCTGGTACACGCTGGATCTGACCGTCGCCGGCGGCAGCGGCGGCGGCCGTCCGACCAAGCCGGGCAACCTGCAGAACTGGCTCACCGGCAACGCCGCGGATTCCGGCCGCAATCCGGTCAACGGCCCGGCGATGCTGCTGATGGGCGGCGGCGCCGAGGTCGACAGCGCCTTCAGCCAGCGCGCGTTCCCGGTCGCCAACGGCGGCGACGTGGTCGTGCTGCGCACCACCGGCAGCAACGGCTACAACGATTACCTCTACAACCTCGTCACCGGCACGCTCAAGCCCGACTCGGTCGAAACCCTGCTGCTCGATACCCGCGACAAGGCCAATTCCGACTACGCCGACTGGGTGATCCGCAACGCCGAGCTGATCTTCATCGCCGGTGGCGACCAGGCCGACTACCTCAACCAGTGGAAGGACACCCGCACCGAGGACGCGATCCGCGCGGCCTACAACCGCGGCGCGGTGATCGGCGGGCTGTCCGCCGGGCTCGCGGTGCAGGGCGAATTCATCTACGACCCCGACGGCGTCGCCGGCGTGACCAGCGCCGAGTCGATCGCCAACCCCTATCGCGCCAGCATGATCCTCAGCAACGGCTTCCTCGATCTGCCGCTGATGAACGACATCGTCACCGACACCCACTTCGCCCAGCGCGATCGGATGGGCCGGCTGTTCGCGTTCATGGCGCGCCTGCGCCAGGACAACCGCAGCGCGCGGATCATCGGCCTGGGCATCGACGAGAACACCTCGCTGTTCATCGACCGCAACGGCCGCGGCATCGCCGACGGCGGCAACGCGGTGTACGTGGTCGAGGAGCGCAGCGACACCCAGCGCACCCAGGTGGTCTCCGGGCAGCCGCTGATCTACCGCAACCTGCAGCGCACGAAACTGGTGGCGGGCCAGACCTTCGATTTCGCCACCTACACCCACACCGGTACGTCGATCGTACTGAGCGTGGATGGCCGCAACGCCACCGCGCCGTTCACGCCGACGAATCCCTACTGAGCGGGACGACCCGGCACGGCGGCACGGACGCCGTCGCGTCGGGTCGGTTTTTTCAACGAATCGTCGGTCGGCCGATGCGGGGGTTCACCGCACGCACCCCGGCCAATCGGCCACCTCGAAGCGCAACGGCCCGACGCTGGCCATCGCCGCGTCGGGCGCGTGCGCGGTCACCGTCGCGTCGGTGCGCGCGAGCGTCACCTTGCGCTTCGGCGCGCGCAGTTCCTGTTCGAGCACGGCGAGCGGCGACGTGTCCGCATCGGCGGCGGCGATCCGCTGCGCAACGCCGCGCAAAGCACCGGGATCCAGCGCGTCGCGCGCACTCGTCGGCCCGGGAGTCGTCCGCCGCTGCGTCGGCAACGCGACGAAGCGCGCGCCCTGCGCGTCGACGCGCAGGGTGGCGCCGGGCGCGAGGTAGTACGCCTGCGCCTGCAGATCGCGACCGCGGCAGGCGGACGCGGCGTCGAACAGCCAGCCGCCGCTGGCGCCGAGCGCGTGCAGTTCGAACGCATGTTCGTCGATCCAGCGCAGATGCAGCGCGCTGGTCTCGTCGGCGCCGATACCCCAGCGATGACCGGTGTCGGTGAGCAGCCGCAGCAGGCGCAGTTCGCGCGCGCGTTCGGAGAAATGGGTGTCCACGATCAGACCGGGCGCGAGCCCCAGTCCGCCCGTGGGCCAGTAGGTGAAGGCGTTTTCGTCGAGATGGCCGCAACTGCCGGCGCGCGCGCAGCCGGGCACCGGCGGCGGCGCCGCGATCGCGCCGCGCGCCAGCGCCTGTTCGACGCTGCCGTTGCTGAGCATCGGCCCGCCCGATTGCACCGCGCTGCCGGCGCTGGTGCCGCCGATCACGACCTCGCCGCGCGCGACCGCTGCGCGCAGCGCGACCAGCCAGGCGTTGGGGCGGTCGTCGCGGCCGAAGAAGGCGCGGCGCAACTTCCACTGATCGCCGCCGGCGAAGAACACGCCCTGCACGCGATCGGGCAACCGCGCGAGCGCCTCGGGGTCCTTGCAGGCGCGATCCTGCTGCGTCGCCAAGTCCTGATACACGTAGTCGCGACCGGGCAGACGCAGGCGTTCGATCCGCAGCGACGGCAACCGCGCGCAACCGCGACCTTCGAATACCGCCGCGGCCAGCGCGGCATCGACCGGCCACCATTCGACCTCGGCGCCGGCCTGCGCGAACGCGTCGAGGTACAGATCGACCGGATCGAAAGGATCGAAGGCCGATGCGGTGACCACCGCGATCCGCGGCGTCGCACCTTCCGCACGTTCGCGCGCGGCGGCGACGAAGGCGCGCAGGATCCCGGCGCCGTGCGCGCTGCGCCCGTGCGCGAGCGCGGCGCGTTCGCGGCGGCGCACGCCGTGGACGATCTGCGCCCGCTCCAGCGCCGCCAGCACCGCGGCGCGATGATCGTCGTCGATCCGATTCCACACCGCCTCGTCGTTGTCGACGCAACGGCCGACCCGGCCCGAGCGCGCGACGCATCGCTCGGCCAACGCATCGCGCAGCGGATCTTCGTCGTGCGGGCCTTCGCCCAGCGTCGTCTGCAGATCGGTCAGCACCGCGGACAGCGCATCGCGATGCGCCTCCTTGCCGCGCCACAGCAGCGGATCGGCGGCGGCATCGATGGTGTCTTCGTCGAGCAGATAGCGCGGCGCCGTGCGCGCCCGCGCATCGACGACCGCCGACGGATCGTCGCATTCCTTCGGCGACAGCGATGCGCACAGGCGCAGACTGCCGCCGGCGAGGAACAGCTCGCGCGGATGCGGTTCGGAGGACGGGCCGGCCTCGGCCGCGTGCACCCAGGGCGCGAGCAGCAGCGCAGCGACCAGCGCGACGCGGGAGAGGCATGCCGGCGAGGGCGGTCGGTGTGTTGCGTGGGCCATGGCGATCGCGCTGCGACGGGGACGGCAGATCGTCCGCGCCCGCGGCGCCGGACGCAATCCCCGAGGGTCGGCACTTGACGGCGGCGGCGGCTCCGGTTTATCAGTGTCGCGGGGAATCCACGTCTCTCGACATGCCGAAGCCGCGTTTCCATATCCGGCATCTGTGCCGGACCTTCTATCTCAGCGAATGGTGGGACGAATAGTCCTGCACCGCTGACGCGCACGCGTCGCCGCGATCGTTCGCGGGCTTCTTCGGTTCCATCGGCCTGTCGGCCGCTCCACGCCCGTCCGTCGATTCGCGCCGCGTCCGCGCCGTCTGCGCGCGCTTGCCTGCGCGCCCTTTCCGAATCCGCACAGCCACGGCCCGCCGCACGACGCGCGCGCCGTGTCTTCACCGTACGCCCGAGGTTCACCATGCTCCGCACCGCACCGCTCGCCATCGCCATCTCGCTGCTGCTGTCCGCACCGGTCGTCGCCCAGGACGCGACGCCGCCGGCGCAGGACCCGCCCGCCGCGCCGGAGGACGATCTGGACACGATCGTCGTCACCGGCACCAACCTTTCGGGAATCGATCTGCAGGAAGCGCAGCCGGTCACCGTGCTCGAAGCCGAGGATCTGCGCCAGTTCGGCGTGAATACGGTCGGCGATGCGCTCAAGCAGATTTCCGAAACCGGCGGCGGCACCGGCAACTTCAGCACCGCCACCTCCGGTGCGCTGCAGGCCGATTCGCCCGCCGGCAGCGCCGCCGCCTCGCTGCGCGGCCTCGGCACCGCCTCCACGCTCACCCTGGTCAACGGCCGCCGGGTCGCGGTGTCTTCGTTCGCGAACGGTTCGGAGAACTTCGTCGACATCAACGCGATCCCGATGGCGGCGGTGGACCGGATCGAGGTGCTGACCACCGGTGCGTCCGCGATCTACGGCGCCGACGCGGTCGCCGGCGTGATCAACGTGATCCTGCGCAAGGACTTCGACGGTCTGCGTCTGGGACTGAGCTGGGGCGATTCGACCCGCGGCACCGACGAGGCGCGCACCAACGCCAATCTGGTCTACGGCTTCCAGGGCGATCGCGTCGACGGTCTGCTGGTGGTCGATGTCTACCAGCGCAACGCGCTGTACGACCGCGACCGCCGCATCTCGGCGGTCGAGCCGCGGCCCTCGCAGCAGGGCATCTTCCCGAGCTTCAACGGCCCGACCTTCCCCGGCGACGATTTCGTCGAGGCCGCGTGTCCGGACGATCAGTTCGGGATCGGTGCGTTCGGCGAATTCTGCGCGCTCAACCGCAACGCCTACACCGCGACCGACCCCGAAACCCGCCAGCTCGGCCTGTACGGCACGCTCAACGCGAAATTGGGCGATGATCTCGAATACTTCACCGAAGTCGCGCTGCAGCACAACCGCGCGCGCGCCGACGCCGCACCGGCGCCGTGGAGCAACGAGCGGATCGCGCTCGAGCATCCGGGCATGCCGACCGAACTGCGCAATCGGCTCATCGCCGCCGGCTATCCGCGGGTGCGCGGCGGCCGCAACGTGATCGTCGGCTACGGCCGCTTCCCCGACGCGCGCACGATCGAAGTGACCACCAAGAACTGGCGCTGGCTCAACGGCCTGCGCGGCAGCCTGGGAAGTTGGGACTGGGAGACCGCGTTCACCGCTTCGCGCAGCGACTCCGAACAGGAAGCGGTGGCCGGCATCTATCGCGTCGACCGCATCCGTGCCGGTCTGCTCGGCAATCTGTGCAGCGACGGCCGCACCACCTGTACGCCGGCCACCGGCGGCCTGTGGTACGACCCGTTCAACGCCCAGGCCGGGAACTCGCAGCAGGTGCTGGATCTGGTGCGCGAGAAAGTCCCGCGCGACGGCAGCTCGACCCTGTACGCCTGGGACGCCAAGCTCAACGGCGACTGGGGCAGCATCGGCGGCCGCGCGGTGCCGTGGGCGTTCGGCGCGGAGGTGCGGCGCGAGAAGATCGAGGATGCGCCTTCGCCGCTGGCCACCGCCGACATTCTCGGCAACGTGCCGGTGTATGGCTTCGGCTCGACCCAGGTCGAGGCCAAGCGCACGCAGTGGGCGCTGTTCGCCGAGACCAACCTGCCGCTGGCCCCGACTTTCGACCTGCGTGTGGCCGGCCGCTACGACCACTACGACGATTTCGGCGGCGACTTCAATCCCTCGGTCGGTTTCCGCTGGCGGCCCAACAACGTGTTCCTGCTGCGCGGCGGCTGGAACACCTCCTTCCGCGCGCCCTCGCTGGCCCAGGTCGGCGCCGGCACCACGCTCAGCTCCGGCGCGCTGCCGTGCTCGCCGGGCAGCGAGTTCTTCAACAACTTCTGCGACGGCTTCGCCGGCGACGACGGCTATCTGTCGGAGATCTACGGCAATCCCGATCTCAAGCCCGAGACCTCGCGGGCCTGGTACTTCGGCAGCGTGTTCGAATTCGGCGGCCGCGCCACGCTGACCCTGGACTACTGGAATTTCGAGCAGAAGAATCTGGTCGACATCGACGATCTCGAACTTTTCCGCCGCGCGCTGACCGACCCGAGCCTGGTCGTGCCCGAGGACACCCTGCTGCCGGGCCAGATCGGCATCGAGACCCGCGACGGCACCATCGGCAGCCCGATCGAACAGGTCAACCTGGAGCTGATCAACATCGGCCGCCAGCGCACCGAAGGTCTGGATCTGCGCTTCGATTACCGCTTCGACGAGACCGCCTTCGGTCGCTTCAAGTGGTATGTGGACGCGACCTGGACGCGCTCGTTCAAGCGCAGCGAATCCTGCGACCCGAACGGCGGCGACCGCCGTCGCGGCGCCGGCCGCTGCGGCGCCGACGGCCAGCGTCTGGTCGAGCGGGTCGGCGAGTTCCGCTATCCGGAGTGGCTGATCAACACCGGCGTGAGCTGGTCGCGCGGCGACTGGAGCGCGCGGCTGTGGGCCAACCACATCGACGGCTACTACGACGACGACCAGCGCGACGATGTGCCGGCAGGGCGCAATGTAGCCTCGTGGACCACGCTGAACCTGAGCCTCGACTGGGACATCGACGATCGCCAGACGATCGGCGTGAACGTGCGCAACCTCGGCGACCGCGACCCGCCGGTCGCGCTGGGTTCGGCCAGCAATGTCGATCTGTACAACCACAATACGCTGGGTCGTTTCATCACCTTCCGCTACGTCTACCGCTACTGACGGACGATCGCCGGGCGGCCCTCCGCCCCCGGCCCCTGCGCCTGCGGACGCGACGGCGTATCGTCGTCGCGTCCGCAGGCGCGTCCCCTTCACCGTCGCCGTCCGGGAGCCCCGATGTCGAATGCCTCCACCGATGTCCCCGCCGCCGCGTCGGCGGCCACCGCCGAGCGCGGCCCGCACACCCTGCTGATCCTGCTCGCGCTGGCGCTGATCGCGGCGCTGGCGGTGCCGTTCCTGCCCGCGGGCTACTTCGAACCCGGTGCGCCGGTGGCGCTGGAGCGCTATCGCGTGGCCGAGGACGCCGGCGGCACCACCGTGTTCGGCAGCGCGGCCGAGGCCCGGGGCGCGCTCAATTTCCTGTTCGAGGGTTTCGTCTCCGGCGGCCGCGACGGCGCCGCGGTCGGGCTGATCGCGCTGATCTTCATCATCGGCGGAAGCTTCGCGCTGGTGAACGCGACCGGCGCGGTCGAACGTGGCCTGCTGCGGCTGGTCGCGCTCAGCGGCGGACATCCGGCCTGGCTGCTCGGCCTGCTGACCGTGGCGTTCTCGCTCGGCGGCGCGGTGTTCGGCATGGGCGAGGAAACCATCGCCTTCCTGGTGCTGCTGCTGCCGCTGATCGACCGCCTCGGTCTGCCGCGCGAGAGCGCGGTGATGTGCACCTACATGGCCAGCCAGATCGGATTCGCGACCTCATGGATGAACCCGTTCAGCGTGATGGTGGCGCAGAGCGTCGCCGAAGTGCCGGCGCTGTCCGGCGCACCGCTGCGGATCGCGGTGTGGGCGGTGTTCACGCTCGCGGCGCTGGTGTTCACCCTGCGCTACGCCTTGCGTCATCGCCGCGACGGTCACGAGGACGTGCGTGCCGCGCTCGCCGCCGCGCCGCTGCGCGGTCGCGACCGCCTGGTGCTGCTGGCGATCGTCGCCGCCGTGGTCTGGATCGTGTGGGGCATCACCGCACGCGGCTACTACTTGCCGGAACTCGCGGCGCAGTTCCTCGCCCTCGGCCTGTTCTGCGCGATCGTGCTGCAGTTCGGCCGCGAACCCGGCGCATCGCGGCTGCAGACCGCCAACCGCCTCGCCGAACAGTTCACCGACGGCGTGCGCAGCATGGTGCCGGTGGCGCTGGTGATCGCCGCGGCCAAGGGCATGCTCTGGCTGCTCGGCGGCACCGATCCGCACACACCCTCGGTGCTCAATGCGCTGCTGCACGCGATGGGCGGCGCGATCGACCACTGGCCGCCGATGCTCGCCGCGCAGGGCATGCTGCTGTTCCAGGCGGTGTTCAATTTCTTCGTCACTTCCGGCTCGGCCCAGGCCACGATCACCATGCCGCTGATGGCCGGGCTCGGCGACATCGTCGGCGTCAGTCGCCAGATCGCGGTGCTGGCGTTCCAACTGGGCGACGGCATCACCAACCTCGTCATCCCGACCTCGGCGGTGCTGATGGGCGCGATCGGCGTCGCCGGCGTGAGCTGGCAGCGCTGGCTGCGCGCGATCTGGCGCTTCGAACTGCTGCTGGTCGCGCTGGCCGCCGCCAGCGTCGCGATCGCGGTGGGGATCGGTTATGTCTGACGCCCATGCGGCGCCGCCGCTGCTGTGGATCCGCGATGTCGAACTGCATGCGCCCGAAGCGCTCGGCCGCGGCGATCTGCTGCTCGGCGGCGGGCGGATTCTCGCGATCGGTCGGGACCTGCAGCTCGACGCACTCGGCTGCAGCGTCATCGACGGCCGCGACCTGATCGCCGCGCCCGGGCTGGTCGATTCGCTGGTGCACATCGGCGGCGGCGGCGGCGAGGGCGGGTTCGCCACCCGCAGCGCGCCGCTGCGCGCGCAGGACGCGCTGGCCGCGGGCGTGACCACGCTGATCGGCGCGCTCGGCACCGACGACGTCACCCGCAGCCATGCCGACCTGCTTGCCTGCGCGC
>JBIJAD010000185.1:0-7695 GCA_044345955.1 Lysobacteraceae bacterium | reverse complement strand
TTGCGGTGCGGCAAAAACAACCGCCAACGGGTTCACGAAATGCGCGGGTTCCGCGGCGCTGCCCCCGGCGTCCGGGGGCTGTGGGCGGGGGTCAAAGATCGGCGGCGACCCGGCTGCCCTGGGCGATCGCGCGCTTGGCGTCGAGTTCGGCGGCGACATCGGCGCCACCGATCAACTGCGCCACGATGCCGGCCGCCTCCAGTGCCGCGAACAGATCGCGGCGCGGCTCCTGGCCGGCGCAGATCACGACATGATCCACGGCCAGCGTGCGCTCCTGGCCTTCGCTGCGGATACGCAGGCCGGCGTCGTCCACGCCCAGATACTCCACGCCGCCGAGCATCGACACCTGCTTTGCCTTGAGCGCGGCGCGGTGGATCCAGCCGGTGGTCTTGCCCAGACGCGCACCGGGTTTGCCCGGACTGCGCTGCAGCAGCCAGACTTCGCGGCTCGGCGGTTCCGGCTGCGGTTTGCGCAGGCCGCCGGGCCCGGAGAAACTCGGGTCCACGCCCCATTCGGCCATCCAGCGCGCCGGGTCCAGACTGGGCGAGGCGTGCGCGTCCGCGGCGTGGAAGGGGTCTTCCGCGAAACGCGCGTCGTCGAGCAGCGGCATGTGCACCAGATATTCGGCGACGTCGAAACCGATGCCGCCGGCACCGATGATCGCGACCCGCGTACCGACGCGCACGCGGCCGGTGAGCACGTCGAGATAACTCACCACCTTCGGATGATCGCTGCCCGGGAATTCGACTTTGCGCGGCACGATCCCGGTCGCCAGCACCACCCGGTCGTAGCCGCGCAGCGTGTCGACATCGGCGGTGGTGGACAGCCGCAGTTCGACCCCGGTGTCTTCGATCCGGTAGCGGAAATAGCGCAGGGTCTCGTGGAATTCCTCTTTGCCCGGGATCCGCTTCGCCAAGTTGAACTGGCCGCCGATCTCCGCGGCGGCGTCGAACAGGGTCACGCGATGGCCGCGTTCGGCCGCCACCGTCGCGCAGGCAAGACCCGCCGGACCGGCACCGACGACCGCGACCCGTTTCGGCAGCGTCGTCGGGATGTAGTTGAGTTCGGTCTCGGCGCAGGCGCGCGGGTTGACCAGGCAACTCGCGGCCTTGTTCTCGAACACGTGGTCGAGGCAGGCCTGGTTGCAGGCGATACATGTATTGATGCGGTCGGCGCGACCTGCGCGGGCCTTGTTCGCCCACTCCGGATCGGCCAGCAGTGGCCGCGCCATCGAGATGAGGTCGGCGCCGCCGGCGGCGAGGATGCCTTCGGCCACGTCGGGCATGTTGATGCGATTGGTCGCGACCAGCGGCAGTTTCACTTCCGGTCGCAGCTTAGCGGTCACGCCGGCGAACACTGCGCGCGGCACCGAGGTGGCGATCGTCGGCACCCGCGCCTCGTGCCAGCCGATGCCGGTGTTGAGGATGGTCGCGCCGGCGGCCTCGATCGCCTTCGCCTGTTCCACGATCTCCTGCCAGGACGACCCTTCCGGCACCAGTTCGAGCATCGACAGCCGGTACACGATGATGAAATCCGGCCCGCAGGCCTCGCGGATCCGGCGCACGATCTCGGTCGCGAACCGCATCCGCTTCTGCAGATCGCCGCCCCAGCCGTCGCTGCGGCGGTTGGTGCGCGCACTGAGGAACTGGTTGATCAGATAACCCTCGGAACCCATCACCTCGACGCCGTCGTAGCCGCCGTCGCGCGCGAGTTTGGCGGCGTGTGCGTAGGCCGAGATGGTGCGTTCGACGCCGAAGCCGGTGAGTGCGCGCGGCGTGAACGGATTGATCGGCGCCTTGATCCGTGATGGCGCCACCGACAGCGGGTGATAGGCGTAGCGGCCCGCGTGCAGCAACTGCAGGCAGATCTTCGCCCCGTGCGCATGCACCGCGGCGGTGACCTGGCGGTGCTTGCGCGCTTCCCACGGCCAACTGAGCTTGCCCGAGAACGGCTTGAGCCAGCCCATCATGTTCGGCGAGAAACCGCCGGTGACGATCAGCCCGACACCGCCCGCGGCGCGCTCCGCGAAGTACGCCGCCAGTTTCGGGAAATCGCTGGCGCGATCCTCCAGGCCGGTGTGCATCGAGCCCATCAGCACCCGGTTGCGGACTGTCGTGAAGCCCAGGTCCAGCGGCGAGAACAGGTGCGGGTAGGGAGTTCCGGAGACGGTCTGGCTTGCGGTGGTCATCATTCAATACGCAAACGTATGGAAGAGCGCACGATGCCGCGAAAGCGGCCGACGCTCAAGAGGGCCGACCCTGGCGGGCCGGAATGCGGGAGGCGACTGACGACGGGCGCAAGTGCAGCCCGAACGCCGCTGCCGTGCGTTCCATCGGACATCACGATATCCGTTCCGGCGTCCGCACGTATCGGCGACGGTGCGGAAGCGCATCGCACGCCGCGAACCCGGAGATGTACACTGCATGCGTGAGTCCGTTCAGCTTCGACGCAGGATGATGCAGTGCATGGAGCGCGCCCGCGCTCCGGCTGACAGGGGGCCGGGGAAACTGAACTGTGCTTGGATTCCCCAAACTGTTATGCTAGTGTTAACTTAGGCCAAGACGCGGCCGGATGATAAAGGCGGAGAGGCGTGCCCGTCGCCCGCATTTCCGCCCCGAATCGACGCTACCGAGTCCTTTCAATTCCTCCAAGGAGCATTGAGTCAATGAACAAGAAACTCCTCTGTGCCGCGCTGCTGAGCGGGCTGGCCGTGGCCCAGGCCGCCTATGCGCAGGACTTCGATGACCGCTGGTACCTGACCACCTCCGCCGGCTTCAACAAGCAGGACGGTTCGCGCGGCACCCGCGCCGCCCCGTTCGGCACCCTCGGCTTCGGCAAGTTCATCGCCGAGAACTGGTCGCTCGATGGCGAGTTCAACTACCAGAACCCGCGCTTCGAGGATTCCACCGCGATCCGTGCACCGTTCCAGCGCGCAGGCAATCTGAACTGGAGCCAGTACGGCGTGTCGGTCGACCTGCGTCGTCATTTCATCGCCGAAGGCCGCAACTGGAACCCCTACCTGCTGGCCGGCCTCGGCTTCCAGCGTTCGGAAGAAGAATTCGACGCTTTCCCGAGCCCGAACTCCCCGGGTCAGCGTGAAGACAGCAACCTCGCCGCGAAGGTCGGCGGTGGTCTGCAGGCCGACATGGGCCGCTGGGGCGTCCGTGCCGAAGTCGCTTACCGCGCCGACTTCGACGACACCAGCGTCAACGCCTCGGACGAGAGCTGGTTCGGCGACGTGCTGGCCTCCGTCGGCTTCGTGATCCCGCTGGGTCCGGAACCGTCCGAGCCGGTCGCCGAGGCCCCGGCCCCGCCGCCGGCCCCGAACTGCGCCGACAAGGACAGCGACGGTGACGGCGTCAACGACTGCAACGACCGCTGCCCGAACTCGCAGCCGGGCGAAGCGATCGGCCCCGACGGCTGCAAGGTCCAGATCTCGATCGACCTGAAGGGCGTCAACTTCGACTTCGACAAGGCCACCCTGCGTCCGGACGCCGTCGCGATCCTGAACGAGGCCGTCGAGATCCTGAAGCGTTATCCGGATCTGCGCGTCGAAGTCGCCGGTCACACCGACCTGTGCGGCAACGACGGCTACAACCAGTCGCTGTCGCAGCGTCGCGCCGACGCCGTGTACAACTACCTGACCAGCAACGGTATCGACGCTGGTCGTCTGGCCGGCCCGAACGGTTACGGCGAGAGCCGTCCGCTCGTCTCCACTCCGCAGACCACGCCGGAGTGCCGCAACGAGACCAACCGTCGCACCGAGCTCAACGTCCAGTAAGATCCGGACGCGCTGCATGCAACAACCCGAAGCCCGGCCTCGTGCCGGGCTTCGGCATTTTGGGGCCATGCGCCAATCGGTCATGCGCCCTCCGGCAGTCCGGATGCACCCGGGCTTCGGCCTGCGCATACAGAGGTCAGGCCATGATGTCCGGGCAGCGATGTCCCGGCAGCGATTCCGGCGCGCGATCACGTTCCGTGCATCCGGGCTTCTTGCCGAGTTGTCCGCTTCGGCGGGCTCGGCCTACACTCGACGCCTCGTCCAGCGAAACCGCGCGGAGAAGCCCCATGCGCCGAGTCCTTCCGTCCGTCCTGCCGCGCAGGGGGGCTGTCTTGTTCATCGCCGTCGGTGGCCTGTTAGGTGCTGCCGCGGCGCAGGCGAGCGTCGACTGCGCGGGGCTCAAGCCGCCGGTGCCGGCCGTCGCCAACGCCCTGCAATCGACCCCGATCGCCGAGGAACTGGCCGCGCCCAACGCCCAGGTCGGCGCCGGCGTCGGCTTCGCCCAGCTTTATGCCGAGGGCACCACGGTGGAACTGGTGCTGGCGCGTGTGAAGCATCAGGAATGCCGCGCCACGGCGGCGCTCACCCAGCCGCAGCCGGGCGCGGCCGGCAGCTATCAACCGCAGCCGGGCGATCCCCAGGCCTGGCGTTTCAACATGACCCAGAACGGCCGGCGGATGACCGCGGACGAGTTCGACGCGTGGATGAAGGCCCGCGGTGTGCGCGTGGTGCAGGAGCCGCCCAAGCCCGCCGCCGAAACGCCGCCGCCCCCGCCGCCGGCGTCGGCGCCGGAACCGCCGAAGAAAAAGAGGCGCTGATCGCCCGGACATCGTGACGCTGCGGTCATGATCGCGCGCAGGGGAGGGGGCGTCGTGCTGTATCTGTTCTTCTCGGTGTTTCTGGCCGTCGGTCTCGGCATCCTGGGGTTCGGCGTGCGTTCGCTGGCGAAGTCGCAGCAGGTCGAGGGCTGGCCGAAGGCCTGGGGGACGCTGCTGGAGCGCGAACTGGTCGAGAGCAGCGATTCCGACGGCACGACCTATCGGGTCGAGGTCCGTTATCGCTATGCGGTCGCGGGTCGCGAATACGAATCCGACCGCATCGCCTTCGGCTACACGGGCAGCAGTGCGCACGCCACGCATTTCGCGATCCATCGGAAACTGCTCGACGGCGACACCGTGCAGGTGCGCTACAACCCGGCCGATCCCGCCGAGGCGGCGCTGGTCTACGGGCTGCATCAATCGACCGTGTTCCTGCTGATCTTCGGCGGCGTGTGGACGATCTTCACCCTCGGCCTGTTCTCGCTGTTCTTCGTCTCCGCACGCCCCGATGCCGCGATGCTGGAGCGGCTGATCGTGCAATGAACGCGCGCAGGTCTCGGCCCGGCCGGGGGGCGCACATATCCGCCGGCGTGCAGGCCGCCGGGCAGACGTCGCCACGCTTCGGCCTTGCGCGGGTGCTGTCCAAGCGAGGGCTGTGTTCGCGCACCCAGGCGGCCGAATGGATCCGCGCCGGACGGGTCAGCGTCGGCGGGCGGATCGTGCGCGATCCCGAATCGCCCACCGATCCGGCGCGCACCGACATCGCGATCGATGGCGCGGCGCCCGTCGCCGGCCGACCGCTGTATCTGATGCTCAACAAGCCGCGCGGCCTGGTGACCACGGTGCGCGACGAACGCGGCCGCGACACGGTCTATCGCTGTTTCGACGGTGCGACGGTCGACGGCGTGCCGCTGCCGTGGATCGCGCCGGTGGGGCGGCTGGACAAGGCCAGCGAGGGGCTGCTGCTGTTCGGCAACGACCCGCAGTGGGCCGCGCTGATCACCGACCCCGCCACCGGGCCACGCAAGACCTATCACGTCCAGGTCGATCGGGTGCCCGACACGGCGCTGCTGGCGGCGCTGGAACGTGGCGTCGTGGAGGCGGGCGAGCCGCTGGCCGCAGCCTCGGCGCGGCTGCTGCGCAGCGGCGCGAAGAACGCCTGGCTGGAGATCGTGCTGGAGGAGGGCCGCAACCGGCAGATCCGACGCCTGCTCGCGGCCTTCGGGATCGCGACGCTGCGGCTGGTGCGGGTGGCGATCGGCGGCCTGGCGCTGGGCGATCTGCCGCGCGGCGCGTGGCGGGTGCTCGATGCGGACGATCTGCGACGTCTGCAGGGTGATCCGTCATCGCTGGACACCTGATCCGGCCGGCAGTTTGTCGAGCGGCACGACAGCTTCGTGACGGACTTCGCGCACGAAAGCGACCGGTGTTGCGAACCGGCATCGGCGCACGCTGCGGTTCAGCCATGCCGGCGGCGGCGACGCCTACACTGCCGCGCGGGGGGATTCGACGATCGACAAAGGTCAGACATTCGATGCGCATCCTCTCCGTTTCCGTGGCCCTGGCCGCACTGTTGTCGTCCGCCTGCGCCAGCCGCCCGCCGTCGGCGGAAGTCCCGGCATCCTCCGCGCCGGTCGCAGTCGGCAAATCCAATCGTTTCGAGATGACCCAGAACGGCCGCCGGATGAGCGCCGATGATTTCGATCGCTGGATGAAGGCGCGCGGGATCCGGATCGCGGAGGGTGCGCCCGCATCGACGCGCAAGCCGGCGCCGAAAGCGCAGGCGAGGAACGCCCCGCGGCCGCAGGCGAAAGTCGCGCCAAAGCCCGCGCCGAAAGCCGCCGCGGCGACGCCGTCGGCGCCGAAACGGCGCTGAGCTTCGGCGCCGGTCGCGTTCAGTCGTCGTCGGCTGCCGTTTCCGGCGCGCGCCAGCGCGCCAGGCGTCGTCGCAGCAGGCCGGCGATCACCGCGTGCGCGCGTTCCTCGCCGGGGCCGCGCGCGTCGTGGCTCATGCCCTTGCCGTGATTGCAGCCGGCGCAGGCGATCGCGAGATTGCGCGCGTCGTCGGGATCGCCGCTGACCTGCGCGACCAGCGTTGTGGCCGCGCGTTTGCCGAACCAGGCCTGCGGCACCACGTGCTCCAGCGTGGCGCTGCCCAGCGGCTGGCCGTCCGCACGCACGCGCAGCCGGCGCCGGCAGTGCAGGCAGCGGGTCTCCCAATCCGCGTCTTCGTCGCGGCTCGCTTCGGTGTCGGTCGCCAGCGCGAGCAGGAAGCGCTGGCGCAGGTTCGGCCGACGCACGAACGCGGGCGCCTCAGCCGCGCAGGACGCCGAGTTCGCGGCCGATGCGGGTGAAGGCGTCGATCGCGCGGTCGAGATGTTCGCGGGTATGCGCGGCGCTCATCTGCGTCCGGATCCGCGCCTTGCCCTGCGGCACCACCGGGAAGAAGAAACCGATCGCGTAGATGCCTTCTTCGAGCAGACGCTCGGCGAAACGCTGCGCCAGCGGCGCGTCGTAGAGCATCACCGGGCAGATCGGATGCACGCCGGGTTTGATGTCGAAACCGGCGGCGGTCATCTTCTCGCGGAAATGGCGGGTGTTTTCGGCGAGGCGTTCGCGCAGGTCGCCGGCGGCGGCGAGCATCTCGAAGGCCTTGATGCCCGCGGCGACGACGTGCGGCGGCAGCGAGTTGGAGAACAGATACGGCCGCGAGCGCTGGCGCAGCATCTCGATCACTTCACTGCGCGCCGTAGTGAAGCCGCCGAGCGCGCCGCCCATGGCCTTGCCGAGGGTACCGGTGAAGATGTCGATTTTCTCCATCACGCCTTTCACCTCGGCCGAGCCGCGGCCGCTGGCGCCGAGAAAGCCGGTGGCGTGGCATTCGTCGATGTGCACGAGCGCGCCGTACTTGCGGGCAAGGGCGGTGATCTCGTCCAGCGGCGCGATGAAACCGTCCATCGAGAACACACCGTCGGTGGTGATCAGGATCGTGCGCGCGCCGTCGGCCTTCGCCTGCTGCAACTGCTTTTCCAGATCGGCCATGTCGCAGTTGGCGTAGCGGTAACGCTTCGCCTTGCACAGGCGCACGCCGTCGAT
>JBIJAD010000181.1:0-7773 GCA_044345955.1 Lysobacteraceae bacterium | reverse complement strand
ATCCTTGTCTGGGGGACCGGCATGTCGCACCGGCAGGAGAATTTCGCCGTTTCGCGCGGCGGGGTGCAAGATGACCGGCGTTCCGGCATGGCGGATGCCGACGAACGGCGCCCTGAAACGACGACGCCCGGGGGACTCCCGGGCGTCGTGCGTGCAGCCGTTGCGTGTCCGCCGCCGCGATCAGAACCCGCAGAAGCAGTAGGCGAGGGCCTTGGCCTGGAGGCCGCGCTGCTGGGTGCGGAGGACGTGTTCGATCATCTCCAGATCGCGTTCGGCCTGCGGTGCGATGTCGGCGACGATGTCGCGGGCGAAGTCGGAGCGGCCGATGAGGGCGCTGCCGATCCGGCTGCCGGCGAAGCCATTGAACCAACGTTCGAACGGCGTGAGCTGGCGCTCGAGGTAACGCACGCTGTAGGTACCGGGCTTGTCGCCGAGCTTGGCGCGCTTGGCGGCATCGTTGAGCGCGGCTTGCAGGCCGCCGAAGCTGTCGACGAGGCCGCGTTCCTTGGCCTGGTGGCCGCTCCAGACGCGGCCGCGGGCGACCGCATCGACGTCGGCGACCGGCTTCTTGCGCGCTTCGGCGACGCGACCGGTGAAGTCGCGATAGCCCTTTTCGATCACCGACTGGATCACCGCGCCGACCTTCGGCGACAGCGGGCGGGTCGGGTCGAAGGCCCCTGCGATCGAGGTGGTGCCGACGCCGTCGGTGCGCACGCCGACCTTCTCCAGCGTGCGCGGGATGGTCGGGAACATGCCGAAGATGCCGATCGAGCCGGTGATCGTGGACGGATCGGCGTAGATGCGGTCGGCGTTCATGCTGATCCAGTAGCCGCCGGACGCGGCGACGTCGCCCATCGACACGACCACCGGTTTGCCGGCCTTTTTCAGCGCGACGATCTCGCGGCGGATCTGCTCGGAGGCGAACACTTCGCCGCCGGGCGAGCTGACGCGCAGCACCAGCGCCTTCACGCTGTCGTCGTCGCGCGCTTCGCGCAGCAGCGCGGCGGTGGATTCGCCGCCGACGCGGCCGGCCGGCTGTTCGCCGCCCATGATCGCGCCTTCGGCGACGACCACCGCGACGTGGCCGTCGTCGCCGAGGATCGGCGGCCTGCCGTTGAGGTGGGCGAGATAGTCCTTGAAGCCGATCTGGCGGAAACCGCCTTCGGCCTGTTCGTCTGCGGTGCCGCGCTCGGTCAGCAGGTTGTCGACCTGCTCCTCGGTCTTCAGTCCGTCCACCCACTTCTGATTCAGCGCGTACTTGGCCAGATCGCCGTTCGCGGCCTCGATCTCCTCGGGCATGCGTTCGATCGCGGCGGCGATCGCGGCGGCGTCGAGCTTGCGCGGTTTGGCGATGTCGGCGAGATAGCGCTGCCAGATGTCGTTCATCCAGAACAGGTCGGCTTCCTTGGACTCCGGCGAGGCGGCGTCGAGCACGTAGGGTTCGGCCGCCGACTTGTATTCGCCGACCTTGAACAGATGCACGTCGACGCCGAGCTTGTCCTGCAGCGCTTCGCGGTAGTACATGCGATAGCGGCCGAGCCCTTCGAGCAGCATGCCGCCGAGCGGGTCTAGATAGATCTCGTTGGCCTGTGCGGCGAGCAGGTACTGGGCCTGGTCGAAGGCTTCGCCGAAGGCGATGACCTGCTTGCCGGAGGCGCGCACCGCGGCGATCGCGTCGGCGACTTCGCGCGCGGCGGCGAACCCGTTGAAGCGCAGGCCTTCCACGCGCAGCAGCACGCGTTCGATGCGTTTGTCGTCCTTCGCCGAGCGCAGCACCTGCAGCAGGTCGCGCAACTGCACCTCGGCGGCGCTGTCGTCGCCGAGGGCCTGGGCGAGCGCGCGGCTGGTGGGGTCGATCGAGTACTGCTCGACCACCGTACCCTCGGGCGCCAGCACCAGGGTCGTGCCTTCCAGCACCGGCATCACGCGCTTGCCGCCGCCGGCGCCCAGCGCGGCGATGAACAGCAGCAGCAACAGGAAGAACAGCAGATTGAGGATCAGCCGGCGGGTGAAATTCATCGCGTCCCACAGGCCGACCAGGATGGTGGCGACGGGGCCGCGACGGCGCGGTTCGTTCATGACGATGGATCTCCGGAGTGTCTGCGGACAGTGTGCCCGCAGCGCCCGCCGCGGTCATCCGCCATCGGTCATTGCCACCGGCGGCAGGGGCGCTCGGTCAGGCCGGCCCGGCGGAGTCGGCCAGCGGCAGCCGGCGGTCGTCCGGGCCCGGCGCCGGGATCGCCCGCGAGCGGTGCAGGAAACGCCAGCCAAGCAGCACCGCGGCGACGCACAGCCCGGCGATCAGGCCGATCCACATGCCCTGCGGGCCGCGCGGGGCGATCCAGCCCTCCAGTCCCAGCCCCAGTGCCGCGCCCAGCGGCATGCCGATGCCCCAGTAGGCCAACGCCGCGATCAGCATCGGCACGCGGGTGTCCTTGAGCCCGCGCAGGGCGCCCATCGACAGCACCTGCAGGCCGTCGGGGAACTGGAACGCGGCGGCCATCAGCAGCAGGGTCGCGGCCAGGGCCACGACCGCGGGGTCGGCGGAATAGAGCCCGGCGATCGTCTCGTTGCCGGCGAACAGGGTCGCGGCGGTGATCAATTGGGTGCCCAGCACCAGGGCATAACCGGCGAACGCGGCGCGACGCAGGCCGTCGCGGTCGCCGCGGCCCAGCGCGTGGCCGACCCGCACCGTGGTCGCCTCGGCCAGCGCCATCGGCAGCATGAAGCACAGGCTGGCGACGTTGATCGCGATCTGGTGCGCGGCCGCCGGCACCGCGCCGAGGCGGCCGATCAGCAGCGCGGTGGCGACGAACAGGCCGCCTTCCATCAACCAGCTCAAACCGATCGGCAGGCCGAGCCCGAGCAGGCCACGGATCGGCCGCCAGCGCGGCGGGTCGCGATGCGCGAACAGGCGCAGCGCGCGGAAGCGGCGGGCGCGGGCCAGATACAGCGCCAGCGCGATCGCCTGCAGCCACATCATCGCCGCCGAAGCGATGCCCAGCCCGCCGGCGCCCATGGCCGGCAGCCCGCCGACGCCGAAGGTCAGCGCCCAGCCCAGCGGCGCCAGCACCAGCAGCCCGCCGAAGCCCACGATCATCGTCGGCAGGGTGAAATGCAGGCCGTCGCAGAGGTAGCGCATGCACAGGTACAGCGCCAGCGCCGGCACGCCCCAGCGGATGCCGTGGACGAACTCGGTGGCGCCGGGCCGGATGTGCGGATCGATGCCCATCGCGCCCAGCGCCAGCGGCAGCGCGCTGAGCAGGGCGAACATGCCGAGCCCGAGGAACAGCGCCAGCCACATCGCTTGACGGAACAGCGGGCCGATCTCCTCGCGCCTGCCGGCGCCGTCCAGTTGCGATACCGAGGCCGGCACCGCGATCAGGGTGCCCATCGGCACCATCAGCGGCAACCAGAACAGCGCGGTGCCGACCGACACCGCGGCCAGGGTGTCGGTACCGTGGCGCCCGGCGATCAACGCGTCGATCAGTCCGATCAGACCGGTCGAGACGTGGCCCGCCATCAGCGGCCCGGCCAGCCGCGCGCTGCGGCGCAACTCGGCGCGGAAACGCGGCGCGTGATCCGATGGGTTCGGGCCCTGGGGCTGTGGGTCGTGAGACATGGGCGCCGGCGTGAGGAGGCCTGCGCGGTCTGTCGCGCTCGGGCTGATATCTTACCGCCCGGATGTCCGCGCCCCGGGGATGGGCATGACCGAACCTGCCACCGATCGGGGCCGACACGCGCGGCCTGCCGCCTGCGAGAACTGCGGCAGTGTGCTGCAGGGGCCGTTCTGCCATGTCTGCGGCCAGCGTGGGCACAGCCCGCTGCGCAGCTTCGCGCATGCGGTCGAGGAAGTATTCGAATCGCTGTGGCATCTGGACGGCCGCATCTTCCGCACCACCCGCGAACTTTTCGTACCCGGGCGGGTGGCGGCGAACTATCTCGCCGGACATCGCGTGCGCTACATCGCGCCGCTGCGGCTGTTCGTGATTCTCAGCCTCATCACCTTCTTCGTCGGCAAGCTGACGCTGCACATCGATCCGAGCGCGATCAAGACCGATCTCGAAGGCGGGCGCTCGCAGGGCATCGTGATCGACGGAGAGCCGGCAGGCGACGAGCGCTACGCCACGGCGGCCAGCGCCGACGATGTCATGGCGATCCGGGGCAAGGCCCTGGCCCAACTCGAGGAAGCGCGTCGCAGTCCGGAAAGCCGATGGATCATGTCGCTGGTCGGCGGCATCGCCCAGCGCGAGATCCTGCAGGGCGCGCAGCAGCGCCTGCGCGCGCTCGGTGCGGATGAAGCCCTGATCCGCGCAGCCGGCGATCCGAACCATGCCGTGCCGTCGCTTCCGGCCGCGCCCGCGGCGAAGACCACTGCGGCGAAGACGCCCGACTCCGGGACGGCCGCGGAATCCGCGGCGGCGTCGCCGACAGCCTCGGCCGATCCCGAAGACGACGGCCTGCTGGCGCGTTGGTGGAGCCGTCGGGTCGAGCGCATGGAAGCCAACGCCGCAGCGATCGAACGCGACCCGGACACCATGATCCGGCTGTTCCTCGGCGCGCTCCCCGGCGCGCTGTTCCTGCTGGTGCCGCTGTTCGCGTTGCTGCTCAAGCTGGTCTACATCCGCTCTGGACGCGGCTATCTCGAACATCTGGTGGTCGCGCTCTACAGTCACGCGTTCCTGCTGGCGGCATTGCTGCTGCTGTTCCTGCTGATCGGAGCGCAGTCCTGGATCGCGGCGCCTGCGGCCAAGGCGCTGGTCTCGATCTTCGTCAGCGCGATCGTGCTGGCGCTGATCCCGCTCTATCTGCTGCTGATGCAGAAGCGCGTCTACGCCCAGGGCTGGTTCAGGACCTTGGCCAAATACGGCGTGCTCGGCGTGTGCTACGGCTTCCTGCTGCTGTTGGGCATCGTCTACGCTGTGCTGGCCGGCCTGAGCAGTTGACCCCCCGAACCGGCGCCGAGGTGCGCATGAACAAGGCAGATTCCGCGACTCCCGCCAGTCCCGCCGCCCGCCGTCGCGGCGGCCGGGTGATCTACGAGGTCAACATCGAAGTCGACGCGTCCGCGCAGGAGGAATACCGCCTCTGGCTGCGCGATCACGTTGCCGAGATCCTGGCCCTGCCGGGCTTCACCGGCGCGAAGATCTTCGAGGTGCTGGACCCGCCGCCCAGCGCCGGGCGCGTGGGGCTGTGCGTGCAGTACGCGCTGCACGATCAGGTCGCGCTCGACGACTATCTGCGCGATCACGCGCCGCGGCTGCGCGCCGACGGTATCGCCCGTTTCGGCGATCGTTTCCAGGCCACCCGGCGGGTGTTGCGCGGCGCGCGCTGAGCGTCGCCGGCGGTCGGCACGGGCGTCGCGTCAGTCCGGCCCCTGCGTCAACGCAGGCCCACGCTGGTCCACAGCTTGCCCAGCCAGCCGGCCTTCGGCACCGGCAGCGGCGTGCGTGCCGACGGCCTCGCCGTGGCTTCCGTCGCCTTGGCGGCGATCGCGGCATCGCGCAGGCGGGCGATCGCGGCCACCCGCTCGGCGGGCATCTGCTTGAGGACGTAACGGGCCTCGTCGTTCATCGCCAGCCACGCCTCGCCGTCGAGGCTGCCGTCGGCGCGTTGCGGCAGGCCGCGCTGCAGCGCCTGCTTGAACTCGACCGGGTCCACGCCGAACACCGATGCGGTCAAGGCATCGTCCAGCCCGGCCACCACCCGCAGCAGCAGCACCGCGCGGGTGCCGAAATCCAGCCGCGCAAGCGGCGCGAAATCGCCGTTCCAGAATGGCGCGAGCGGCTCGGTGCTGAGGGTCGGGTTCTGCAGCAGCGACGACCAGAAGATCAGCGGCCATTGCGCCTGCGGCGTCTCGCGGGCGGCGTCCAGGAAGGCCTCGAAGGCCGAGGACAGGGCGCGGTCGGCGTGCTCGACATCGCCGCACTGCAGCTCGGTCAGCACCGCCGCGCGGCGCTCGACCCCGCGCAGGAAGGTGGCGATGGCCGAGGTGGCGGCGACAGCAGTGTCGAGGGTATGCGAGGACGACATGACGGCGGAGCAGCGGACGCGACGGCAGGGGCGCATCATGCCCCGACCCCTCCCGCCCCGGCTTGACAACCATCACGAAACCGGCTCTCCATTGCGCCGCAAGGGTTTGCGGCGGATCGGCCGCTCCGGCGGTTGTGCACAGCGGTCATGAAAACGCAACAGTGCGCCGCGGACGATCGCGATTGACCGTGTGTCAGTGATGTTTCACGCCCAAGTTGTTGATTTTCATTGGGATTGTCGGGGTGGCGCTTTTTTCGCCAGATTCCGCGGAACCCCTGCATTTCCCGGGCAAAACCGGGCGCGCCTGCATTCATGCACAAACTTATCCACAACTTGTGTGGATAATGCCGAATTCCTTTTCGGATCGGGCACTTGCACGGCATTCGTGCGCGTGCGGACAGCAATGCGGCGCAAGTGCGGGGTCTCGGCCCCGGTCGCCCGAAGGGCTAGACTCGCACCATGTCCACGCCCGACGACGCGCCTCCGGACGCGGTGCTGCAGGTGGCGCTGCCGGTGCCGCTGCCGCGCCTGTTCGACTACCGGCCGCCGGCCAAGGCCACGGCCGAGGTCGGCTGCCGCGTGCGGGTGCCGTTCGGGCATCGCAGCGTGGTCGGGGTGGTCGCCGGGATCGGCCCGCCCGATCCGGCCCTGGCCGCCGAGCTGCGCAGCGCCGAGGCGGTGCTCGACCCGCGGCCGCTGTTCGCCGGCGAGCTGCTGGATTCGCTGCGCTGGCTGGCGCGCTACACCCACGCCCCGCTGGGCGAGGTGCTGGCCACCGCCCTGCCCGGGCCGCTGCGCCACGGCGAGCCGCTGCCCGAGACCCATGCCTGGGCCTGGTCGCTGACCGAGGCCGGGGCGACTGCGCTGGTGCGCTTGCGTGGGCGTCCGCGGGCGCTGGCCGAGCGCCTGCAGGGCGGGGCGGTGGAGGAAACCGTGCTCGATGCCCTGCTCGACGAGGCGATGCCCGACGGCTGGCGCTCTGCCGCTCGCGCCCTGCTCGGCCGCGGCCTCGCCGAGCGCCGCGCCGTGGCCGCCGCGCAGGCCGCAGCGCCCACGCAACCGGCCCCCACGCTCAACGAGGAACAGGACGCCGCGCTGGAAGCGCTGCGCGCGCGCCCCGGCTTCCAGCCCTGGCTGCTGCACGGCGTCACCGGCAGCGGCAAGACCGAGGTCTACCTGCATGCGATCGCCGACTGCCTCGCCCGCGGCCGCCAGGCGCTGGTGCTGGTGCCGGAGATCGGGCTGACGCCGCAGGCGCTGGCGCGGTTCCGGCGCCGGCTCGGGGTGCCGGTGCACGCGCTGCACTCGGGCCTGGCCGACGGCGAGCGCGCCCGGGTCTGGGCCGCGGCCTGGCGCGGCGAGGCGCGGGTCATCGTCGGCACCCGCTCGGCGGTGTTCGTGCCGCTGCCCGAGGCCGGGCTGATCGTGATCGACGAGGAACACGACGGCAGCTACAAGCAACAGGACGGCATCCGCTATCACGCCCGCGATTTCGCCCTGGTCCGCGGCAAGGCTTTGCAGGTGCCGGTGCTGCTGGGCAGCGCCACGCCGGCGCTGGAAAGCCTGCACAACGCCGAGGCCGGGCGCTACGCGCATCTGCGCCTGCACCGCCGCGCCGGCGCCGCGCAACCGCCGAAGGTGCGGGTGCTGGATGTGCGCAAGCGTCCGCTCGACGCCGGGCTGTCGCCGGAACTGCTGATGGGGATCCGCGAGGCGCTGGATCGCGGCGGCCAGGTGCTG
>JBIJAD010000182.1:0-7773 GCA_044345955.1 Lysobacteraceae bacterium | reverse complement strand
GTAAAGAGTTTTCTTTGCCTACTTTCTTTGCGACAAAGAAAGTAGGCCGCGCGCCAGCGCGGAAAAGATTCCCGGCTTTAGTAATGACGTTTCGTTCGCCCGTGCTGCGAGCGCGGCGCACTGTCCGCAAGATCGAAGGATGATCGTGAAGCGGGATCGAAAACCCGAAAACCAAAAAAAGTCCCTCGCCTGCGGCTCGGGATGACAAAGGGCGGGCGGCAGATCCATGACAAGGCAGGCGCGACAGCGCCCCAGCCGGCCCTCAATCCCCCAACAACTTCACGAACCGCACCGCCCCCTCCGAAAACCCGCACGCCCGATAGAACGCATGCGCCTCGGTCCGATGCCCCGCGCTGGTCACTTCCAGACGCGCCGCGCCGCCCTGCCGCGCGCGACGCTCCGCGTCGCGCAGCAGCAGGCGGCCGATGCCTTGGCCGCGGGCGTCGTCGTCGACGACCAGCGCGGTCACGCGGCAGGTCGTCGTGCCCAAGGGCAGGTAGTACATGAAGTCCAGCGAGAGCAGGCCACAGACCGCGCCGCGGCTGCGGGCGACCACCAGCGCCTGGCGGTCGTTGTCCTGGACGATGGCGATGCGCTCGGCGGCGTCGGCCGCCTCGCAGGGGTAGCCGAGCTGGGTGAGCAGGGCGGCGACGTCGTCGGCGTCGGCCGGGACCGCACCGCGCAGATCGACGGCCTCGTTGGGGTCGTGCGCGGTGCCGGTCATGGGGTCGCCTCAGCGGGTGCCGTAGACGACCACCGTCTTGCCGCGGGCATGCAGCTTGCCGTCGGCCTGCAGCTTCTTGAGCACCCGGCCGGCCATCTCGCGCGAGCAGCCGACCAGACGGGCCAGCTCCTGGCGCGAGACCCGCAACTGGGTGCCCTGCGGATGGCTCATTGCCTCCGGCTCGCGGGTCAGGTCGTGCAGGGCGCGGATGATGCGGTCGGTGACGTCGAGGAAGGCCAGACGGCCGGCCTTGCGGCTGGTGTCCAGCAAACGCCGGGAGAGCTGGGCGCCGATCGCGTAGATCAACTGGGCGGCGTCGCCGGCCAGCGGGCCTTCCAGCAGTTGATACAGGCGCTCGTAGCCGATTTCGGCCAGCTCGCACTGGGTCCGGGTGCGCAGCACCACCTCGCGGCGGTCGCTTTCGACGAACAGGCCCATTTCGCCCACGAATTCGCCCGGGCCGAAATAGCCCAGGACCAGCTCGCGACCGTCATCTTCCTCGGTGATGATGCTCACCGAGCCGGAAATCACGTAGTACAGGGTGCCGGCGGGGTCCCCGGGCCGGAACACTTCGGTCCTCGGCGGGTAGCGGCGGCGGTGACAGTGAGAGAGGAATCGCTCGATGGTGGCGACGGTAGGCGCGAGCGGATTGGCGTTGCGGCGGAGAGGGGTCAGCGTGGCCACGGGTGGTCGGTTCATGCGTGCCAGAACGGGGGAAGCGGCAAGAGTAGGCCTTTGTCATGCTCCGGGCAAACGCCGGCGTATCCGGACCCCGCCCGGCCCCGGGATTGCTGCGCTGCGGCACCGGCATGGTCCCCGCTGCCGCAATGCCGCATAATCGCGCCCCCAACCTCCGCCCCCTACAGGAACCGATGCCGTGGTCAAGCCGCTGCCGCGCCTGAAGCTGCAAGGCTTCAACAACCTGACCAAAGCGCTTTCCTTCAATATCTACGACGTGTGCTACGCCGTCTCGGAGGAGGATCGCCAGCGCTACATCGCGTACATCGACGAAGAATACAACGCCGACCGGCTGACCCAGATCCTGACCGACGTGGCGGAGATCATCGGCGCCAACATCCTCAATATCGCGCGCCAGGACTACGACCCGCAGGGCGCGTCGGTGACGATCCTGATCTCCGAGGAGCCGGTGATCGACAAGAAGGATGCCGGCAGGGAGCTGATTTCGGACGCCGTGGTCGCGCACCTGGACAAGTCGCACATCACCGTGCACACCTATCCGGAGACCCATCCGGACAACGGCATCGCGACCTTCCGCGCCGATATCGACGTCGCCACCTGCGGCGTGATCTCGCCGCTGAAGGCGCTGAACTACCTGATCGAGAGTTTCGAGTCGGACATCGTGGTCATGGACTACCGCGTGCGCGGCTTCACCCGCGACGTGAAGGGCCGCAAGCACTACATCGACCACAAGATCAATTCGATCCAGGACTACCTCGCCAAGACCATCAAGGCGCGGTACGAGATGCTGGACGTGAACGTCTACCAGGAAAACATCTTCCACACCAAGATGCACGTGAAGGAGTTCGACCTGGACACCTATCTGTTCGAGGAAAAGGCCAGGAACCTGTCGTTCAAGGAACGGATGAAGATCGAGGCCCGGCTCAAGCGCGAGATCGAGGAGCTGTATCACGGCCGCAATCTGGCCGATTGATCTCGTCGGCTGATCTCGCCAGCCGATCTTGTCGGTATCTGGCCGGTGGATCGAGCCGATCAATCTGGCCGATCAATCTGGCCGATCGACGAAAAAGCCGGCGGAAGCCGGCTTTTTCGTGATGGTGGGCCTCGCCGGCCATGGCGCCGGTTCAGGTCGGATAGCGCTCGAATTCGGGCAGCTCGTGAGCATGCCGCATCCAGTCGAGCCGTTCGGCGACCTGGAACTGCACGGTCGGCGCAAGCGCCTCGGGGTCGTCCAGCGTCGCCGTCTGCACGTCGACGAGGCCCGGAAGCACTTCCGCGTTCCGGTAGAACAATCCGGTGCCGCAGTCGGCGCAGAAGCTGCGGATCGCTGCGCCTGACGCGTTGTGGGTCTTCGGCTGCCCCTTGGTCAGCAGCAGTGCGCTTTCGGGAAACATCGCCCAGGCCACCATCGGCGCCCCTGCGCTTCGTCTGCAGTCGTTGCAATGGCAGAGGGCGACGATCTTCGGTTCGCCCGAGAGTCGATAGCGGATCGCGCCGCATCTGCATTGGCCGGTCGATGTCTGCATGGGAACTCCCGATGGTCGGTGGGTGGGGCGGCGCAGGTCCGTCGCGATGACGTGCCGGATCCTGCCGCGATGCGCGAAGCGGTTCCGATCATCGTGCGGTGCGATCGGAAGGGGCGCAATGGCGGGCCGAGGCCCGCCCCCGGATCAGGTCAGGGGCAGGCGCTACAGCCGATACGCGACCGCCTTCATCAGCTTCGAGGCGGCGGCCATCAGCGACGGGATCGGCGGCGGCAGCGTTTTCGCGCCCGCCGCTTCGGCGTGGTCGGCGTGGCGGATCTCGTCGTCCTTCATCACCGTGAGGATCGCGCGGCTGCGCATGTCGGCCGGGGGCAGGGTGTGCAGGTGTTCGTCGAGGTGGGCTTCGACCTGGCGTTCGGTCTCGACCACGAAGCCCAGGTTCCAGCCGTCGCCGCGCAGCCCGGCGAGCACGCCGATCGCATAGCTGCCGGCGTACCAGACCGGGTTCAGCAGGCTGGGCCGGCTGTCGAGTTCGCGCAGGCGGTCCGCGCACCAGGCCAGATGATCGGTCTCCTCCTGCGCCGCGGCGTGCAATTGATCGCGGGTGGCCGGGTCGCGCGCGACCGCGGCCTGGCCGACGTACAGCGCCTGCGCGCAGACCTCGCCGACGTGGTTGATCCGCATCAGCCCGGCGGCGTGGCGGCGTTCGGCCTCGTCCAGCACCACGTCGGCCTCGGCGGCACCGGGATTGGGGCGCTGGGCGTGCGGCGAACCGGCGACGGTTTCGAGCGCGTTCTGGGCGTCGGCGAGCAGGCGGTCGAGCGGGCTGAGGCGGCGGGATGCAGTGGTCATGGCAGACATTGTGCAAGGAAGCCGAGCGGATGCTCCACCGGTACGTCGCCGCCGGCCTGCAGATGCAGCCGGCAGCCGATGTTGGCGCTGAGCAGGCGGGTGGCGCCGCTGGCGCGGAACTGGTCGAGCAGCGGTCGGCGGAAGCGTTCGGTGCGGTCCGGGTCGGTCAGCATCGCGGTGCCGGCGGCGCCGCAGCAGCCGAAACCGGCGTCGAGTTCGATCACCTCCAGCCCCGGCACCCGCGCCAGCAGCGCGCGCAGGGTGGCGTCGCTGCGCACGACATTGCGCTGCGTGCAGGGCAGATGCAGGGCGACCCGTTCGGGGCGCGGCGCGAAACGCAGGCGGTCTGCGCGTTCGGCGATCGCTTCGATCGCATCTCGTACCGGCGCTTGCCCGGCGAGGCTGGCGCACAGGGCCTCGTGGCAGCCGCTGGCGAGGGCCAGTACCCGCGGCTGGCCGGCGAACGCCGCGCGATTGGCCGCCGCCAGCGCTTCGGCGCGGTCGTCATCGCCGGCATGCGCATGCAGGCTGCCGCAGCAGGTCTGCCCGGGCGGAGCGATCAGGCGCAGCCCCGCCGCCGCGGCCAGACGCACGACCGCTGCCCGCAGCGGGGCCTCGTAGGTGCGGGCGACGCAGCCGACGAACAGGGCGGCGGTGGCGTCGGGGGCCGGGGCGATGGGCCCATCGGATGAAAAGTGGGTGTCCCCGACTTTCCGGTCTTCGGCAGAAGTGGGTGTCTCCGACTGTGCCGGCGGTCGCGGCAGGGGACGCAGGCCCCGCGGCAGCAGCGGCCAGGCGATCCGGTAGGTGGCGAGCAGCGCCGACAGTGCGGCCGGGCGGGCAGCCAGGGCTTCGATCGCCCGCTGCCGCCAAGGCGGCGGCCGGCGCCGGCGCTGGCGGGTGCGGGTCGCGGTCAGCAGGGCGCCGTAGCGCACGTCGGCGGGACAGACCGCCTCGCAGCGGCGGCAGCCGAGGCAGGCGTCGAGATGGGCGTCGGCGGTGGGCGTCGGCTCGATCGTACCGGTCTCCCAGGCGCGGGCCAGGGCGATCCGGCCGCGGGGAGATTCCGCTTCGAGGCCTTCCAGGCGGTAGGTCGGGCAGCTCGGCAGGCACAGGCCGCACTGCACGCACTGGTCGGCGAGGGCCAGAAGGTCGGCGGGGGCGGGCGGGGCGGGGGGCACCGCATCATCTTCCGGGAACCCGGCCCGCGGCGCGAGACCGGCCTCCCGGCTTGCGGCGGGCCGCCCCGGCGGCTATCATCCCGCTTCTTTGCGGCCCGGATCCCCGGTCCGCAATAAAACGCGAGGCGAAGTTCCGGCGCCGACGGCCCGCAATCAGCCCGACCAGGTACCCCTCAAGAGTGTTCTCATGAAGACTTTCACTGCCAAGAACGAGACCGTCCAGCGCGACTGGTATCTCGTCGACGCCTCCGGCAAGACCCTCGGTCGTCTCGCCGCCGAGCTCGCCTACCGCCTCCGCGGCAAGCACAAGCCCGTCTACACCCCGCACGTCGATACCGGCGACTACCTCGTCGTGATCAACGCCGAAAAGATCGCGGTCACCGGCAACAAGCTGCAGGACAAGAAGTATCACCGTTTCACCGGCTACATCGGCAACCTCAAGACCGAGACCCTGGCCGAGGCGCTGGAGCGCCACCCCGAGCGCGTGATCGAGATCGCCGTCAAGGGCATGCTGCCGAAGAATCCCCTCGGCCGCGCCATGTACAAGAAACTCAAGGTGTACAAGGGTTCCGAACACCCGCACGCCGCCCAGCAGCCGCAAGTCCTGGAACTCTAATCGATGGCTACTCAGCAGAATTACGGCACCGGCCGTCGCAAGTCCTCCGTCGCCCGCGTCTTCCTGCGCAAGGGTACCGGCGTCATCACCGTCAACGAGCGCCCGCTCGACGAATTCTTCGGTCGCGAAACCGCCCGGATGATCGTCCGTCAGCCGCTCGAACTGACCAAGACCACCGACAAGTTCGACGTGGTCGTCACCGCCACCGGCGGCGGCACCACCGGTCAGGCCGGCGCGATCCGCCTCGGCATCGCCCGTGCCCTGGTCGAGTACGACGAGACCCTGAAGTCCGAGTTGCGCAAGGCCGGGTTCATGACCCGCGACGCGCGCGAGGTCGAGCGCAAGAAGGTCGGTCTGCACAAGGCCCGCCGCGCGACCCAGTTCTCCAAGCGCTGATGCGTTTGCGCCGTGCCGGGAGCCTGCGCTCCCGGTGCCGGACGGGGTGCAGATGGCGCCGTTTTGGCGCTACAATCGCGCTCCTTCAGTTCCACAGCCCCGTCGCCAAGCGGTAAGGCACCTGACTCTGACTCAGGCATTCGGTGGTTCGAATCCATCCGGGGCTGCCAATACCGAAACGGACCCGCCGCGAGGCGGGTCCGTTTTTTTGTGTCCCGCCGCCGCGAGGCGGGTCCGTTTTCGTGCCCGCCGCCGCGAGGTGGATCCGTTTTTTGTGCGCCGCCGCGAAAGCCCCGGCCTTCGTGCCGGGCGCCGTCGCGCACGGGACGGAGACGGATTGCCCGCGGCGATCGCCGCAACTTGACAGGATGCCGGCGCTGAGCGGACCTCCGTCATCCTGTCATTCCTGACAGGTACACGGCATCGCCGGGCTCGGGCTATGTTCGGCGGGCCGGCAGTTTGCCGGGGGACGATTCGACAGGGGATGTTGTGCTCGATTTTCTGAGGAAGTGGTTGGGTGGCGGCCAGGAACCGAGGTCGCAGGCATTGCCGCAGGGCATGCCGACGCTGGAACAGCGCAGGGCGGGCTTCGGGATCGCCTACGATCCCGAACTGGTGCCGTCGCTCAAGCGCGACCATGCCGATCTGGTGAAACTCTACGGCGCGATCGGCGAAGCTGCCCGGCAGGGCGATTTCGGCCAGATCCCGACGATGCTCAACGCCTTCAAGGTGCATCTGGAAGGGCATCTGATCGCCGAGAACGTGCGTTTCTACAATTACGTCGAGAACTCGATGCAGGGCGACGCGGAGAGCACCGCGCTGGTGCGCAGCTTCCGTCGCGAGATGAACGCGATCGCCCGCGGGGTGGTCGATTTCGTGAAGAAGTACCAGGTCGCCTCGTTCGACGAAACGATGCGGCAGGAATTCATGGCGGACTACCAGACGGTGTACGGGCTGCTCGCGCAACGGATCGAGCGCGAGGAAAGCAGCCTGTACCCGCTGTACATGCCGCATTGACGACCGGCGTGCCGCCCCCGGGCGGTCGCCGATCGGACACGAGCGAAACACGGATGTCTCGCATCCGGACCGACGCCCAGGCGGAGGTCCGGCGGAACCGGAACCGGCTCAGGCCGGAGCCGTGGCGTCCGGGCGTGCCAGGGAAGGTCGCGTCCGGACGTTTCCCCCAAATGACGTGTCCGATCAAGGAGGTCGCATGCATCACGAAACGGAAGCGAAAGCGCAGGATCCGGTCCTCACCCCGGCGATGCGCAAACTGCGTCGAGAACTGGAGGCCCACCCGGTCTTCGCCCGGATCGCCGATATCGAGGCCCTGCGCGGATTCATGCAGGTCCACGTGTTCGCGGTCTGGGATTTCATGTCACTGGCCAAACGGCTCCAGCGCGATCTGACCTGCGTGGAACTGCCCTGGATGCCCCCGGCCGACCCGGCCGCGGCGCGGCTCATCAACGACATCGTGTTGGCCGAGGAGAGCGATGTCGACGCCGAGGGCAACGCCGCCAGCCATCTGGATCTGTACCTGCGTGCGATGCGCGATGTCGGTGCGCCGACCGCGCCGTTCGAAGCCTTCCTCGACGCCCTGCGCGGCGGCGCGACGCTCGAAGCGGCGATGGACGCCGCGCAGGCGCCGCGCTTCGTCCGAGACTTCGTCGGCCACACGCTCGACACCTGTCTGCACGGCACCACCCTGGAGACGATGGCGAGCTTCTTCTACGGCCGCGAGAATGTGATCCCGGAGATGTTCCAGGGGCTGCTCGAGCACTGGGGGCTGAGCGAGTCGCAGGCGCCGGGTTTCGTGTATTA